>JAQGPD010000102.1 GCA_028293305.1 Verrucomicrobiales bacterium
CCCGCGTGGCCGGTGCCTCGACGGCCAAGTCCAAACCCTTGGACGGGACCGATATCTGGCCATCCATCGCCGAAGGCAAACCCTCCAACCGCAAGGAAATGCTATACAACGTCGACCCCTTCGGCGGTGCCCTGCGCCAAGGCGACTGGAAACTCGTCTGGAAGAGCGTGCTGCCATCCAGCCTGGAATTGTTCGATCTCAAAAAGGATCCCAACGAAACAACGAACCTGGCGGCGCAGCAGCCCGAAAAAGTGCGGGACCTGCAGGCCCGGCTGGAAACTTTGGCCAAGGATTCGGAAAAGCCTCTCTTCATGAAAACGGCCATGGACGCGGTTTTCAGCGGGATTTTCGGCCCTGCGCCCATCCCCACCGAAGCGGGCGAAGCCACCTCGGAGCCCTGATTTCCCCCCAGCCCTGACAACTTAACCAACCTCACCCTCCTCCCAATATGAAACCAAACACACTCAAAAAAGCCCTGTTCGCCCTCCTGATTCCGTCACTGCCCCTCGGCCTCCAGGCGGGCGAGACCTCCGTGCCCCCGCTCACCAACACGCCTCCTCCCGCCGCAGCCGAAAAGGAGTGGTGGTGGAGCTCCACCAGCTATGCCTGGCTAACGGATATTTCCGGTGACCTCGCGATCCGGGACTACAAAGTCCCTTTTGATATCGGAATGGACGATGTCCTGGAGGATCTCGATTTTTCCTACATGAGCTACAGCGAGATCGGTTATAAAAAGTGGAGTCTCGGCCTGGACGTGATGTATGCCAAACTTTCCGATGACCAAACCTTCGCGGTGGGGCCGCTTTCCGGAGAGGCGGGATTCGAGCTGGTACAGGCATTGGTCACCACACGGCTGCAATACACCGCCGTGGACACCGGCACGGTCAAGCTGGACGTCTTCACCGGATTCCGTTGGAACTACTATGACGTGGATCTGACCGTCGACACCGGACGTCGGGATCTCCGCCGCAGCGCCAATGAGGACTGGTTTGATTTCATTGTGGGCGCCCGCGCGGTTGTTCAAATGGGAGACCGCGGGTTTTTCCAAAGCATGGGTGATATCGGCGGCTTTGGCGCGGAATCCGACCTCACCTGGCAGGCTTCGGCCGGAGTGGGCTATCACTTCACCCCGCACATCGCCGGCCTCCTCGGCTACCGCGCGGTGGGGGTGGATTATGACAAGGGAGGCTTCCTGATGGACACCGTCAGCCACGGCCCGGTCGTGGGTCTCAACTTCTCATTCTGATCCCCTGACCGCCTGCCGGTAAAACAGCGCGCGGGGCGCGGGCCTTCCCTGACAAACTCTCGCCCCCGCGCGGCCTTTTCCCTCTCTCCGTCCGGAGGAGGAATCTGCCGAGTCCACCTCCGGACGGCGCTCCCCACCGGAGTTTCAGGTTCATCCCATGCCTCAATCAAAATCCCCCCGATCCATGCCAATCACTTTTCAGCGTCGATGCCTCCTGGCCATGCTCCTGGGTATCCTAACCGGATGCACGCCCTACGCAGGAGTGGTGAGTGTGCATCCCCGCTGGATCCCGGTGAACCCGCCCCCCGGAGCGTTGGCGGAGGTTCAGCGGAAAATAGTCCAAGCGGCGGCGCACGAAGCGAAAAGTCCTCTCACCGCTTTGGGGGAATATCTGTCAGCGGCCAGAATCGCCTCCGACTCCCTCACCAAAAATCCCGGGGATATCAGCGTGAGGAATGCGTATAACTTCGCGGTTTCCCGGGTCATTTGCGAACTCCAAAAAGCAAAGACTGATCCATGGAGCCAGCCTCTTTCTGTCCCGGCGGAGGGCGGCGATTTTCTGCTAACCCACACTCAGGACCCGCGGCGGCTGTGGGACCCCTCGCTGTATCATTTCACTCCGGCGGATCAACTGGAGCTGAAAGGCTCCTACATCACCGAAAGAAAACTCAAGGAAGGGCTGGGTGCTCCCCTCGTGGCCACAGGACGGGAATCCAACAGGAACGCGCAACAGGATTTCACCCTGCCAAAAATGTATTACGGCGTCACCGCGCTGATCCGTTTTGATAACAAACGCGCGGTTGTCTCCTTTGAGGATCCTCTGGCCACCGGGCAGGTGACATTCAATGGCCGCGCGTTTCCCCTGGCCGCGGATTACACGGCGTCCCTGGCCGTGATGTTGGCGGAATCCAAACCCAAAAAGCTGGAACTCGCCCGCCTCCTCCACCCTGGCAAATACGCCGGCACAGCCCGCATCGCCCGGCTCCAGCCATACGATCCTGACAAAACCGTCGTCCTCGTGGTGCACGGACTCATGGATTCCCCGGCGACATGGACGCCGATGATCAATCACCTGTTGGCCAACGGGCGAATCCGCGACCACTACCAATTTTGGTATTACAGCTATCCCAGCGGCTATCCCTACCCCTATTCCGCGGCCATCCTGCGCCGGGAACTGGATGCTGTTGAAAAACGTTATCCCCTCAGGAATAAAATGGTGGTCATAGGCCACAGCATGGGGGGCTGCATCAGCCGTCTGCTCATCACCGACACCGGCGACAAGCTATGGAACACCTTGCTGCGCCGGCCTTTGGAGAAGCCGGAGATGGCCTCGGAAAGCCGGAGCCTTCTATCCGATGCCTTGGTGTTCCGCCACCGGCCGGAGGTTGGCCGCGTGATCTTCATCGCGGCCCCGCTGCGTGGAGCCGACATGGCGGGCGGGTGGATGGGCCGGGTGGGATCCCGCCTGGTGAAGGCACCGGAGTCCCTGACCAAAGCGGGAAATGACCTCCTCCAATGGGCGGTTTTCCACGCCGGAGACCTGCAAATCCATGGCCTCCCCAACAGCGTGGACACCCTCGCGCCCAACAACCGTTTTGTGAAAGCCGTGCAGGATTTGCCCCTCACGCCCGGCATTCCCTATCACGTCATCAGCGGCGACCGCGGGAAAGGCGGGAACACCACCAGGATTCCGCCCTGCCGCTCGGATGGACTCGTTCCCTACTGGAGCAGTCACCTCGACGGAGCGGCCAGCGAGCTGGTGGTGCCGTGCAATCACAGCGCCCATCAACACCCTCAAACCATCCAGGAGGTGGAGCGCATCCTGACGCTTCACCAGGCCTCCCCGGTTTCCTCACCAAAAACACACCCCTGACTTCCTGCCGCGACGCCCAACCCCCCCCTTCCGCTAACACTCCCAAACACGTTTCAACCATGATCAAAAAACTATCATTTCCTCTCAAACTAACCGGCTTTGTCGCCGTGCTTCTTTGCCAGCAGGCCACTGCCCAGGTGGAACCCGCGGCGCGCACGTTGGCGGCGGAGGTTACCACCAAAATCGGAGGCGCCTCCACCCTCCGCGTCACCGCGACCCATCAAATCGACCCGCGCATCGGAGTCGGATCCAAAATTGAAAAAGGTCCGCTGCAAATCACCGTGCGCCGTCCCAACCTTTTTTATGCCATCCAGTCCGCCGGCGAAGCCACCCGCGAGCTGGCTTATGATGGGAAATCGCTCTGCCTCATCCAGCCCGGCCTGCAATGTTATGCCCTGGAGCCGCTCAAGGCGGGGAGC
>JAQGPD010000393.1 GCA_028293305.1 Verrucomicrobiales bacterium
AGGGGTCTGGAAACAGCGTTTCCGGTAAAAGCCGCCGCAGGTTCCGGAACCGGCGGTTGGGCTGCCAAACGTGAACGAAGCACGCTCATTCCAGGACATGACCCGGTGGGAAGCCCGGAACATGATCCCGGCGGGAAGCCGAAGGGAAGGTATCAGGAAAACCGGCACGCGATGGCGTGCTCCGCGTCCTGGGGCGCGGGTGAATCAGCGGCAGGGTGGATACTGCCTTTTCCTGAATTTCACGGTGGAGTGATCATGACGGACTTGATGGGGACGTGGCACAGAAATCGTTGGAAGGCCGACGCGTGAAATAGCATTAATCTAAAGTGCCGCTCCGGTCAATCGAATCCTGCCTCCACGTGGTCGGGAATGGTCGAAGCACCTCGTTGGAGCAGGTTAAAGCGAAGGCATCCCACTCGCTGGGCCAAGTGTTGAACGCGGGGCGCTATTGGTGTTAGGCAGATGGGTGACGTGGAGGCTGGTGGAGGCTGCCATCCGAGGGTTGTGTGCCTTTGCTTGAATGCGGGTCGTCGGTTTGGAGTGTCGGTGTCTGCGGCCTCCCTTCACCACGAACGCCCTCGACCATCAGGCCCCCAACCAAGCCAACAAGTCCAAGGCAAAGTGATAGGATAGGCCAGAAGAGCGGACCGCCGGTATCGCCCAGGGCTGCCGCGAGGAAAAATAACAAAACCGGGGCAAGGCATCCGCCTGTCGCCGCCCCCCAGCAGCCATAGTTGGATCGCCTCGGTTGATCCTGTCGTGTTCGATGTGAATCAGGCACCTGGGAACGGGATGGTGGAATAGCGGGACAAATTTCGTTTATGAGCAGCCTTTTTTGATGGATCAGGCAATGATGGAGTCGATGGCGGTGCCGGCGATTCCTGTCAGGCGGACGTCGAGGCCTTGGAATTTCACATTCAGGCGGCGGTGGTCGATGCCGAGGAGCTTGAGCATGGTGGCGTGCAGGTCGTGCACGGAGGCAATGTTATCGACCGCGCGGTAGCCGAGTTCGTCGGTGCTGCCGTAGGTGCCGGGCTTGACCCCGCCGCCGGCCATGGCCACGCTGAAAGCCAGAATGTGGTGGTCGCGGCCGGTGCCCTGGCCCATGGGGGTGCGGCCGAATTCGCCGCCCCAAAGCACGAGGGTGTCGTCCAACATGCCGCGCTGCTTGAGGTCCGCGATGAGCGCGGCGCTGGCCTTGTCCGTGGCGGCGGCGGCGTCGCGCATGCCGTCCTCGATGTTGGAATGGTGGTCCCAGGCGCGGTGGTAGAGTTGGATCATGCGCACGCCGCGTTCCGCCATGCGGCGGGCCTGAAGGCAGTTCGAGGCGAAGCTGCCGTCGCCGGGTTGCTTGATGCCGTATTGGTCCAGGATGGATTGCGGCTCCCTGCTCATATCCGTTAGTTCGGGCACGGAGGATGGCATCTTTAATGCCATTTCGTATTGGGCAATGCGGGTCTGGATTTCGGGATCGATGCGGCTTTCGCCCAGGAGACCGTTGAGCCGGTTCACCTCATCCACCACCTGGCGCTGGGTGCTCTGGCAAAATCCGTCAGGGCTTCCAAGGTAGTGGACAGGGTCGCCCTTGGACTGGAATTGGATGCCTTGGAACTTGCTGGGTAGCACGCCGCTGGACCACTGGCGGGCGGAGACGGGCTGGGCGCCGCTTTTTCCCTGCGAGACCAGCACCACAAATCCTGGCAAGTCCTCCGTCTCCGCGCCGAGTCCATACAGCAGCCATGAGCCCATGCTGGGACGGCCTTTGATGATGGAGCCGGTATTCATGAACGCGTGGGCCGTGTCATGATTGATCTGCTCCGTCTGCATGGAACGCACCACGCAGAGATCGTCCGCCACGCTGGCGAGGCCGGGGAAGAGGCTGGAGATCTCGATGCCGTTTTTGCCGTATTTTTGGAAGTCCACAAATGACCCGCGGGCCTTGAGGGTGGCACCTTGGAGCTGGGCGAGTTGTTGGCCTTTGGTGAACGAATCCGGAAAGGGTTGTTCATGCAGTCGGCGCAGTTCCGGTTTCCAGTCGAAGGTCTCCAGGTGCGACGGCCCGCCCGCCATGCACAGATGAATAACACGTTTGGCCCTGGGCGCGAAATGCAATGTTTTCAAAGCGCCGCGCGGGGCATCGATGGGCGATTCCGCCGCATGGCCGGAACCCATGAGCGATGCCAGGGCAAGGCCGCCGAGGCCGTAGGCGGATTGTGTCAGGAAGGCGCGGCGGTTGATGCTGCGGGCAAAGGAATCGAAGTCGGTGATAGGCTTCATGTCAGGAAAAAGGGGCGTGGGACGGAAAGGCGGAAGGAACGGTGGGAGCCTGGTTTTTGCTAGAACCGCGTGATGGTCTCGTGCAGGTTCAGGATGACCCGGCAGGTGGAGATCCAGGCCGCCAGTTCGGCGGGAGGCGGGGGATTGGCCAGGGCCGGGGCGATGCCGGATTGGATGGCTTGCGCGGCATCCGCCGGGGTGGCGTTGAAGATGTCGCGCTGGGATTTCAGGAATGTCAGGATGGATGACAATTCCGCCGGTTTTGCCGGCCGGGCCAGCGCGAGATGCCAGGCCAGTTGGAGCCGCGCGGTGTCATCGGCGGAGGAGGAGGACAATACATTCTGGGCGAAAACGCGGGCGGCCTCCGTGAAGGTGGGGTCGTTCAGAAGTGTCAGGGCCTGTTGCGGAGTGTTGGAGACCATGCGGGCGGCGGCGCATTCGTCGCGCATGGGGGCGTCGAAATTGGCCAGCATGGGGTGGAGGAAAGTGCGCTGCCAATGCATGTAGACGCCGCGCCGCCATTGGCCTTCGTCCCGGTCGGCGGCGTAGTCGCGGTTGGGGAATTGCAGGTTCACATAATAACCGGCAGGTTGCCACGGTTTGATGCTGGGGCCGCCGATTTCAGGATTCAGGAGACCGGCGATGGCGAGGGCGTTGTCGCGCACGAATTCCGCCTCGAGGCGCCGGGGGTTTTGTGAGGACAGCAGGCGGTTGGCGGGGTCCAGGTCCTTGTATTCCGTGCGGAGGCTGGAGTGCTGGCGGTAGGCGGCGGAGGTGACCAGCAGCCGGATCACATGTTTGTTATCCCAGCCGCTGTCGCGGAACTCCGCAGCCAGCCAGTCAAGCAATTCAGGGTGCGAGGGCGGCTCGCCCTGGGCTCCGAGGTCGTCCACCACGGCGGATAATCCGGTGCCGAAAAACTGTTTCCAAAGCCGGTTCATGACCGTGCGGGCGGTCAGGGGATTGTCAGGAGACACGATCCAATTCGCCAGATCAAGTCTTGTCAGGCGTCCGCCTTCGGTTGGTTTGGGGCCGGGCAGGAAATGCGGGGTGGCGGGCGGAGTCACTTCTCCGGATTCATCCTGCCAATTGCCGCGGGGCCTGACTTTGACCGTGAGCGGCGCCACGGCCTGGGTCACGAGGGTTCTGGTGCGGCCTTCCGCGAAGGTGCGGCGTTTGAAGGCGATTTGTTGGAATCCGGCACGGGCGGTGGCGTCGTCGGACGTGCCGGTGAGCCAGGCCTCATTGATGATAGGAAGATTGGCTCCGGCGGGCTGGCTGATGGCCTGGGCAAGGTTGCCGAGCCATGATTCCGCGCCGGCGGGATCCGGGACGGCGAACGGTGACCATGTCACGCGGACGGCGCGGAAGGGCAGGGCGTTGAGGGTGATGGTCAGCTCATCGCCTTTTGTCAGGGTGACCGGTGTCTCGCAAACCCAATACGCGGTCGGGCGGGACGACGCGGGAAGGTTGGAAAGTTTCCATCCGTCGGCGATGCCGGGGATTTCATAACCATTCGCGTAGATGTCCGACTTGACCGTGGCATCGGCCCACAGGAATTTGATAGGCGGATCCTCCTTGTCACTGTCCTGGCGCTGGATGGCGGCGGAGAGAGTGACCGTGCCGCTCAGCCGATCCTGTCCCGGAGCGGGGAGGATTTCCAGTTTGAGCGATCCCAGCGTGGTGGTGCCGGGTTCAAAACGCAGGGTCAGGTTTTCGGCTTTTCCGGGAGCGAGCAGAATCGAACCATCCGCCTGCAGGGTGGGCGGAGGCGAGGCCTGCGCGGGGGCCGCCGCGACTGGAGTGGCGGGCTTGGCGGCGGCCTTTTTGGCTTTGGCGCCGTCTTTCGGCGGGACGGCGCTGAGCGAGATTTCCGGTGCGGAGGAGGTCCAGCCTGACGGATTTTTTTCAAGGAAATCCTGACTGATCGTCAGCCATTCCTGGAACTTCGCGGAGGCGGCGGGATCCGTGGCGCGGCGGGCGGCGGCGGTAGCGACGAGGATGCGTTGATCCGCGATGGCGCGGGCGGCTTTGTCCAGCAGCCAGCGGTTTTCCACGGTGATTTCCGGAGGGAAGGGATGATCGTTAGTGAAGTTGCGCAGTTCCGGGTTCGGCGTGTAGGCGTATTCGGAATAGACTCCGAATTGCTTCACGTCCGCAAAGAAGGCCTGGAGGGAATAAAAGTCCTTGGTGGAGATGGGATCGAATTTGTGGTCGTGGCATTCCGCACAGCCGAAGGTCGCGCCCAGCCAGGCAGTGCCAACGACGCGGGTGCGGTCGGCACCGTATTTTGCCAGGTATTCGCCGGGCTGTGCTCCGCCTTCGCGGGTGACCATGTTGAGCCGGTTGAAGCCGGTGGCGGTGAGTTGCTCCGGGGTGGGATTGGGCAGGAGATCGCCGGCGAGTTGCTCGCGGGTGAAGTGGTCGAAGGGCTTGTTAGTGTTGTAGGAATCGATAACATAATCCCGGTAGGGGAAGATGCGTTGATTCTGGTCGCCGTGATAACCCACGGTATCGCTGAAACGCACCACATCCAGCCAGGCCACGGCCATGCGTTCGCCGAAATGCGGAGATGCCAGGAGGCGGTCCACCTGGCGGTCGTAGGCGTCCGGCCGCGCGTCCGCGATGAAATCCGCGACTTCCCGCGGAGTGGGCGGCAGCCCTATCAAGTCGAGGCTGAGCCGGCGCAGGAGCGTGGCGCGGTCGGCCTCCGGGGAGGGGGTGATGGCGTCGGTTTCCTGGCGGGCGCGGATGAAACGGTCGATGTCGTTTTTCGCCCAGGCGGCGTCCTTCACCGCGGGGGCTGCGGGTTTTGTCAGGGGGGTGTAGGCCCAGTGCGGTTCATAGACGGCGCCCTCCGCGACCCAGCGGCGGAACGTTTCCTTTTGGGCGGGCGTGAAGGGTTTGTGCTCGTCGGTCGGCGGCATCAATTCATCGTCATCGGTGGTGAGGATGCGTTTGATGATTTCACTTTCGTCGGGCTTTCCAGGGACGATGGGCAGGGCACCGGACTTGCCGGGTTTCAGGGCTTCATCGCGGAGGTCCAGGCGCAGTTTTGCCTTGCGGTGGCTGGCGTCCGGGCCGTGGCAGTGGAAGCAGGTGTTGGACATGAGCGGCCGGATGTCCCTGTTGAAGGACACAGGAGCAGCGGAAGCCGCCTGGACGGCGAGCGGCAGGAGGAGCAGGGCGATGGCGAAACGGCCGGGATTCATGCGGAGGAATGGAAAATGGAAAGGGGGTCCCGCAAGCTTACGGGGGGCAGCTCAGGGACATATCAGAACGCCGGCGTTTTGGGAAGGCCGCGTTGGTCCCCATTTTACGGGATGGCCACGCGGTAATACCGGCGTCCAAGGGCGGCGGCATCGGGGTCTGTCCAAAAAACGGACGAGGCGTCCGCGGTGATGGTTGTCAGGGTGGTCCAGTGGAAGAAATCCGTGCTGCCCACCACTTTACAGGCCCGCCCCGGAATGGCGGGGAAAGTGATAGTGCCTGCCGGTCCGCTGCCGGCGAAGGCGGCCACGGGTTGTTGCGAGGCATCGGCATTGATGCCGGCAAAGCCGTGGCGGTCAGATGGCTAACGAATGGTAAAAACGCCATGGCCCGGAATATAATCCACATGATAGTAAGGTCCGGCGGATGGATGGATGGAAGGATGAAGGGCCGGGGCGGAGGCTGGGCCGGGGTGGGCGGCGTCGCGCCGAGGGTCCGCAATGAGATGGAGCGGCCGATGGATGGAAATAAAAAAACCAGTGCCCCGCGGATGGGGCACTGGTCGCATGGGTGCCGGAGCGCTGGGCTCCGGAACGGCGGTCAGAACTTGAAGTTGATGCCGGCTTCCACCTGGTGGGCGCGGAGTTCGTCGGAGTTGAAGCCGGTGCCGATGAAACGGTAGCCGACATCGAGGGACAACACTTCGCTGAGGGGGATGCTGAGGCCGGCCATGCCTTGGAAGGCGAAATCCCACTCGTCATCGCTTTCGCTGAAGGAGCCGAGGCTGGCGGTGCTCTGGGAATACACGGCACCGGCGCCCACTCCGACGTAGAAGTTGAAGTATTGGGTGACGGGGTGGGTGTATTTCAGGTTAGCAAGGATGGGCACGAATTCCACATCGCCGCCGAAGTCCTCGCCGAAGAACTGGGTGTCGCCGTCGAATGCGTCCACATCAGCGGTGTAGTAACCGCCGTCGAGTTCCACGGACAGGCCGTGGCCGAGATTGACTCCGAACGCGGCGTTGATGCCCCAGCCGGTTTCAAAGGAGACATCGCTGGCGTCCTCGAGGAAAAGGGCACCGCCGTTGAGGTCGATGTAGAAGCGTTCGCCGATGAGTTCGGAGGATTTGCTGATGGTGGGCGTCACGGCGGAGGAGTTCGACGAGACGTAGGAAGTGCCGGCCTGCGCGAAGGAGGCGAAGGCGAGCAGGGAGCTGCAGAGAGCCAGGGTTGGTTTCATGTTGGATGTGGTTACAGGATGGTTGCTTGGCACCGGGGTGCCGCTGCATGGCAGCAAAAAAAAGCCGGGGTTGCAAGCGTTTCCAACAAGTGTTCGGAGATACAGCGGGAAAACTTTCAAGCGGAAACCACATTTGCCGGAAACCTGTCAGGGACCATAGCGGAAGGGATCGCTGAAGCGCGCATCCGTGGGCAGGGAGGTGTCCGACAAGGTCTTCAGGAAGGCGACGAGGGCGGCTTTCTGAGCGGTGGTCAGGTTGAGCCGGAGGACCTGGTTATTCCGGCGGAGGGGAGGGGACAGGTTGGGGTGATCCACCACGCCGGAGTTATAGAATTCCACCACCTCCTCCAGCGTCGCGAAGCGCCCGTCGTGCATGTAGGGAGCTGTCAGGGCGATATTGCGCAGCGAGGGGACTTTGAACAAGCCTTCGTCCTGGGCCCGGCCGGAGATGGCTCCGACGCCTTTGTCTATGTAGGGGATTTCGAGGCCATTGTTATTGATGGCGGGACCCGGGACGAAATTGTCAGTGCCATGGCAGGCGGTGCAGGTGGCGGGGCCGATCTGGCCGTTGAAGATTTGCCTGCCGAGGTTTTCCTGGGCGGTGAAATTGGCAAAAGCGGTGGCGGCGCCGGTGTCGAACTTGGTATTGGTGGAAATGATGGACCTGACAAACTGGGCGAGGGCGCGGGAGATGCGGTCGGAGGTCACCGTGGAGCTGCCGAAGGCTTTGGTGAACAGCGTCGAATAGAATGGCTCAGCGGAAATCCGGGTCTCGAGTTCTGTCAGGGTCATGCCCATTTCCGTGGCGTTCTGGATGGGCTGGAGCACCTGCGCCTCGAGCGTCGCGGCGCGTTCATCCCAGAAAAAGGCGCGTCTTTGATACCATCGGGCGTTGGCCAGGCCCATGGAATTCCGTCCTGTCAGGCCGCCTTGGAAACCGGTGCTGAATTTGGCGGGATCTGAAAACCCGTGAGCCTGCTGGTGGCAGGATGAGCAGGAGACGGTTTGGTTCAGGGAGAGCCGTTTGTCGTAGAAAAGCACCCTGCCCAGAGTGGCTCCGGCGTTGGTGACGGGGTTGTTGGCGGGAGTGTTATCCTGATTTGATATGGGTGGAACGAGGAAAGCGGGAGGGAGGAGCGGATTGGCGAAATTCGCCGCCGGAGTGGGGAGGTTCAGCGCCAGCGCCTCCGTGCTGAGCGCGGCGTCCGGGGTGGGGACGTGGAGGGCGCGGAAGTAGCGGGTGCCGCCGGTGCCGTCCGCCAGGATGGAGGTGCGCAGGGAACCATTGAAAACGCGGAGGGACTGCGCGGTGGACCATGTCAGGAGGTCGGGGGAGGATTGGATGATCCAGCCGTGATTCCCGGGATCTGTCAGGGTGAGCCGGGGAAGCGCCTCGCCCGGCCGCAGGTCGAAGGCGCATCCGCTGCCGGATGGGAGTTCGGAGGAGGCGGGGCAGGTGGTGGCGGTGAGCAGGGAGAGCGCGGCCAGAGTGCTCAGCCGCTGCCGCAGGGAGGGAGCTTGGGTCTTCATGAAGGCACCGTCGGGCGGTAACCTTTAGGAGACATGAAGGGTGGAAAAAGATTGAATGATTCGTGTTTTTTTCACGTCGGGTGACGGCGCGTGATATTGTCAGGAGGCGCGGGGGTGCGGGCGGCGGTCAGCGGAGGGGAAGCTCATAACAAACGGCCTCGCGGTCATTCCGCAGCAGGAGGTATCGGCCGGCGAGGACGGGATTGTTCCATGTTTTGGAGGAAAGCGCCTCCACTTTTCCGAGTTCCCGGAATTTGTCAGGATCGGCGGCCGCGAGGTGGGCGGCGCCGGACTCATTTTGCACCAGGATCAGGTCGCCGGCGATCAGGGTCTGGCCGGAACCGTAGGAGCCGTCCTTCCAAATGCGGGTGCCCGTGGCGGGGTCGAGACAGGCGAGTTTTCCATCATCAAGCCCATAGAGATGATCGCCGCGGAGGGCGGCGGAGTTGAACTGGGTTTTGAACTTCATGCTGGCCCACGACTCCGAAGAGGTGAGTTTGCCATCGGGTGCCTGACTGATTTCATAGAGGTGGCAACCCATGCCATAACCGGCGGAAACGAACACGCGGTTTCCTCCGACGACGATGGGTTGCGAGGCCTTGGGCCACTTGTCGTTACCCCACGGTTGCTCCATCAGCACGGCTCCGGTGGCGGGATCGTGGGCGGTGAG
>JAQGPD010000439.1 GCA_028293305.1 Verrucomicrobiales bacterium
GGCGATTGCCCGGAACTGGGCGGATGGGACCTGACCAAAAGCTGTGAAATGGAATGCGTGAATTCCAACACGTGGTTTGTGGAGCTGCCCTTCGACGCCAGCGCCGGATGCGCGGTTGGGTATAAATTTGTTATTTTTCATGGTGGCTCCCTGGAGTCGCCGGTGCGGGAATGCCGGGTGGTGCGCCGCAGGCTCGTGACACCCGCCGGTCAGGCCAAGTGGCGGGACCACTGGGAGGCGTGACGGCCAAGGACGGTGGCATGGAGGCACAGCGCATTTCAAAAAAGTTATGAACCCACACCAGTATTTGTCAGGAAAATCCATTCTCATCACTGGCGCCGGATCCGGTATTGGCCGGGCTGTGGCCGAGGAAGTCGCCTCTGCGGGCGGACGGGCCGTGCTGCTGGGCAGGACCAGGTCCGCGCTGGAGGACGTATTGAAAAAGATAGGAGGACCGGCCAGGGGGCATTTGTTATTGGTGGCCGATGTGTCCGACGAGGCGAGCCTGCAATATGCGTTTTCCGTCATGGCGGAGTCGGTGCCCTGTCTGCACGGCGTGGTGGCCAATGCCGGGATCAATGGAGTATGGGCCCCCCTGGACCGGCTTTCCGTCGAGGAATGGGACACCACATTGGCGGTGAATCTGCGGGGGACTTTCCTGACTGTTAGAATGGCGTTGCCGTTTTTGAAGCCCGGCGGCGGATCCGTGGTGGTGGTCTCCTCCATCAACGGCAACCGGATCTTCAGCAATTCCGGAGCCACCGCCTACGCCTGTTCCAAGGCGGCGCAGGTGGCCTTCGCGAAGATGACGGCTCTGGAATTTGCCCGCGACCGCATACGAGTAAACGTGGTTTGCCCGGGGGCGATCCGCACGGGGATTGAAGACTCCATGGAAACCCGCGACATCGGCGCGCTGCATCTTCCCGTGCTGTTTCCGGAAGGCGATGTTCCTTTGACCGGCGGGTCGCCCGGAGAGCCCGGAGACGTCGCGGGGACGATTGGTTTTCTCCTTTCCGATGCCGCGAGCCATGTCACCGGGACCGAACTTTACGTGGATGGTGGCCAGTCTCTTTTACAGGGCTGAGACCTGCAAATTGCCCGGATCCGACCCCGCTGAAACGGCGCTTTGCCACAGTTTTACCGGGTCATCGGGCGCGATTTCCTCACGCATCGGGCGGAATGCATCCGGCAGGCTATATGCATGGGAAAAAGAAGGCGTTTGGTTCCCCGCTTCACGCAGCCTAACTCTTTAGCTCGCATCCCCATGTCCGACAATCCCCATCTCACTGGCACCGACCGCCGTTTTGTCTCCACCCAGCAACACGAGGTGGACTCTTTCATCGACTCCCTGCAGGGGGAGTTTCTGGATCACCCGCGGCCCGCGATCCTGGCCGCCCTGGAGGAATGCCGTCGCGAAATCGCGCCCTCGGAAAGCCGGGAGCGTCTTAGAGAATGTGTCCGCGAGCGGCTGGGCCGTTAGCATCGAAGTGTGGGTAAATGCCGCCTGCTCCGGGAACTTGGCGTGACGCAATCCGTGCCGTGGCAGTCCATTCCGTCGAAGCCAAAACAATTGCCGGCAGCGGCTGGCAAGACCATATTATCATTCTGTCTTTCCTCACCAAGCCCCGCCGAGGGCGCGGATGAGGCGGACGGTGGCGATCCAGGATTGGGCTTGGACGCGGGCGGCGGCGCGTTCGCTGGTGGTGCTGGTGCGTTGCGCGTCCAGGAATTCCAAATAGCTCAGGGAACCGCTTTCATAACGTTGGCGCGTGAGGTCGGTGGCTTTCACGGAGGCGGTGACGGCCTCCTGCAAAGCGGCGGACTGCTCCTTGCGATAACGGATTTGGGTCAGGGAAGTTTCCACGTCCTTGATGGCGGTCAGAACGGATTGACGGTAGGCGGCGATGGCTTCGTCGTTGACGGCACGGGAGCGTTTTACCCTGGCTTGATTGACGAAGAATCCCGTGACGGGCAGGGAAACGCTGGGGCCGATGGACCAGACTTTGCTATCCGAAGTGAAAAGGTTGGCGGTGTCCTTGCTGGTGAATCCGGCTTGGCCCGTGAGGCTGACGGCGGGGAAATAACCGGCAATGGTGGCGCCGATGTCGGCATTGGTGGAAGCGACTTTCCGCTCCGCAGCGGCGACGTCGGGACGGCGCTCCAACAGGCTGGCGGGCAGACCGGCCGGGATTTGCGGCGGGCTTCCTGACAAAGTCCGGGACGCCACATTGAAAGTGCTGGCGGGCTGACCGCAAAGAACGGCAAGGACGCTAACCATTTCCTCGCGCTGGCGCTTCACATCGGCAAGGTCGGTGCGGGTGTTGGCCAGTTCACTTTTCGCCTTGGCCAAATCCGCCTCTGGTATGGTGCCGGCGGTGAACCGTTGGTTGATCAGCCCGATGGTTTTTTCCTGACTGGAAAGCGTGGAGTTGAGCGCGTTCAATTCAGCATCATAGCTGCGGAGTAAAAAGTAGTTGGTGGCCACCTCCGCATTCAGGGAAAGCAGCACGCTGTGAAAATCCGCCGCGCTGGCTTCCGCGCTGGCCTGGACGGACTCCACGGAGCGCCGGATGCGGCCCCAGAGATCGATCT
>JAQGPD010000483.1 GCA_028293305.1 Verrucomicrobiales bacterium
GATTTCAATTTGATAGATCCCCAGACGCTAACGGTTCTTGGGCTTTCCGACGGGACCATTCCCGGCACCGATTTCCCCAACCCTTATCTGGGCTGCGAGTTGACTCCGCTGACCGGATTTTACACCGCGCTGGATCTGGATGTCTCGCTCAATGAGATTTTTGGAATTCCTGACACTTGTTTTCTAAGGGTGACCGGCCATGTGGGCGTGGGGAATTTCTGCTTTTTCCAGGACCGCGGCCCTAACCGCCAATACCTCATTCCTGGCGTGCGCTATCGCTTCGGCGTCAGCGGGGAAGTGCTTTGCGTGCTGGATCTATCCGCCATCGCGGCCATCGCCGTGAAGGTGGAGGTGCCGGTGGGAAATCTGGATTCGGTGCTCAGCGAGCCAGCAAATTTCCTGGGGGATCTCAGCAATGCCACGGCCACCGGATACGGCGAGATCGAATTCAAAGCCGGCATCGGGATCGGGCCTTTTAAAATACCGGTCAGCAAAACCCTGGGCATGACCATGGAACTCAGCAAGGACGACGTCGATGTCTCCTTCGATTACTAACCCGATCCCGTCCGCCTTTCCAAACATGAAACCACCAAGTTCCTATCACCCGCTGATGTTGCTGGTGGCTTTGCTCGGCATCCAGCCATTGCCGGCGCAGGACAATCCAGCTAACAACCAACCCGCGGTCAATTCCGGCATCCCCTCCGGTGTGATGACAGCGGCCGCCACCATCCTCGACAGCCAGGGGCGTCCCTGGGGATACGTGCTGCTTTCCAGCACCCAGGAAGGGACCCTGCGCGGGAAGAGTTTCAGCGTGCATATCAAACCTGCCGCCGCCCTGGCCGCCGGTGAGTTTTCCCCGCAAGGACTCATCGCCCCGGTCAGCACTCCGGCGGCAGCCACGGCTCTGATCGACCGCGCAGTGCGCCTCGGACAGGCGCGGATGGAAATCGAGGCCGCTATCCGATTCCTTTACCGCAAAACGGTCCATCCCAACTATCTCAGCCGTCTGCACGACCCCAGGCAGCCGGGCGACCCACCGTGGCCGGACGATCCACCCCAGGCGGGGGAGCCTCCGTTGGGCGAGCAGGCCGTGTTGGTGGAAACCCGGGCAGCCCTGGATCCTAACTTGGCGCGGGACCTTGATGTTATTTCCCTCGTCTCACCCGGCTTGGCGCTGCTCCATGGCAGGGCCTGGGCCGGACCCCTTCCCGTGGCCGGCCAGACGGTGACCATGGAAGTCAGGCTGCGTGAAAGCGGCACGGACGGCACCGTGGCGGGCCGCGTGGAATTGCAGGCTGGCGTGCCTCTGAAACTGCCAGCGCCAGGCGCACCCGTTCAAGTGCCTGACAGAACCAATGCCGGGCATCTTGCCATCGGCCTGCGCTGGGCCAGCCCGGAAAACCTGCGTCGACTATCGCTTTTGGGCCATGGATTCCGGATATACCGCGTGGACAGCACCTTGGCGCAGGAAGCCGGCATCATCACCGCCCGCCCGCCGATTGACGTCCTTGAAGGTCTCGTGTCCCAAATGCCTGGCCGTGCCATCCGTTTGAGCAATGCGCTCATCCTGCCCCCCAAAATCTTCACGGAGGAAAATGCCGCCAATTTCACCCTGACACCCCAAGGCGATCCCACGACCACCTTCCACGTCGACCGCAATGAGCGCTGCTGCGGACAGGTGTCGCCCGGCCCATTTTCGGAACATAGCTCTTTCTATTACTATGTGGTCGCCTGCGATCTGCTGGGTCAACCGGGGGAGGTTTCCATGGGCGGACCAGGACAGGCCTGCCCCACGATTCCGCCGCTCCCGCCTCCGTCCGCCCAGGCCAAAGCCGATGGCACGGACACCGCATTCAAAGTGCGGGTTCGGTGGAATCACGATCCTAACCGGAGTTTCAAGTCCCCTCCGACCCATTATGAAATTCTCCGCGGGGTGGGCTCCCCGACCGGCAACCAGACCGCGGACCCCCGCATTTCGGTGGTTAACAAAATCAACTCCGGTGCCGACCTCGAAAGACAGAATCCCGCCCTTCTCACACCTATCCAGATCCTGGCCGCTCCCGCGCCACCCACCGGCCCACCGCTGCCTCCTGCCACCACCCACCCTGAAATGGCCATGGAGTGGACGGATCCCACGCCATTTATCCAACCGGGCGAGACTTGCTGGTATGCCGTCCGGGCGGTCCATGACAAAAGACTGGCACCTCCGCAGACCGACTCGGGTTGTGGCAAGCTCTACTCGGATCCCACGGCGGCATCCTATGTTTCCCGTCGCCGGACGGATGCTCCCGCGCCTCCCGCACTTTGTTATCAGGGCACCAGTTTTCCTTTTGCAGTGGTGAAATTCATGGCCCCGGTAGCCACGGAAACCCAGAGTTATCCAGCATCGGAATACCGTGGCCATTTCCTCTGCCGCCGCGAAAATGAAGGAATCACCCATGTTAGGTTCGTGTTGACAGCCGAAGGGAACTCGAATGCGATCTGGGAGCAGACGGTCTACTTTGCGGATACCAAAGGCCAGCCTGGAAACTCCATAGCCGATGTCCGATTTTCCGCCACCGGTCCGGTTCCTGGCAAACCCCGGCTTTCATGCACCGCATGGAGCACGACCGGCGTGGTCAGCCGCACGGCTTTTGCCGACTTCGATTTTGTGAATGTGCCCACCACCACCCGCACGAAAACCACCTTGCCCAAACTGGAGTTCCTGGCGGGAGCGTATTCTTTGAATTCGCTCCCCGCCGCCAACAGTCCGCTGCGTTCCTCCGTGGTCTCGGGTTCCCCATCTTCCACCAACGCTACCGCCGTTGCCGGGCAGGGGATCTCCATGGCCACGATCACGGCGCCGGTGTCCCCCTCGTCACTGCCGGGAGAAGATCCCACGCCTTCCGTGATGTTGGAGAAACTGGTCAATGGCGCATGGGTCCCTGCCGGAGGTTCCCGGGTGCTCAACCAAACCGTCGTCCTGGCCGGGGAGTTCAACGGCCAGATCCGCGCCACGCCCTTGATAGTCGCTGCTCAAGCCGGATGTGCTGGCAATGTGCATCAGCGGGACACCGCGGACGGCACATCCATTCCTGTCAGCCTGGGGCTTTGCCTCTCCTCTGCGAATGGACCGGCCGCCGAGGAATACCGGGTTTACCGTCAGGTGGACCATGGCGAACTGACGCTGATCAGTCAGGGTCAGGCCGCCGACCAGGTGAATGGCATGATGGTTATCGGCGATGCTTCGCTGCCCATTTCATCCGCGCAGGTCCAATACTTCGCCCAGTTGGTGGACCGGAATGGCAACGCCAGCCCCATGGCGCAGCTGCTTCCGTGCCCTTTGAAACTGGCGGCGCCCCTGCCGGTTCCTGTCCTTAACAAGGTGCGTCCCGCCGTGACCGCGGATCTGTCGCCCGGCATGAAAGTGGAATGGTATTGCGCCTCGCCGGGGGTGGAGCGATTTCAAATTTTTGTTGAGTCCAAACGCAGCGGCAGCAACCTGATCCGCCCGATTCCCAATAGCATCCTGGGGGTGTTATCGGCTGGACAGGATCCCGCTCCACCCGCCGGCGGTTCTTTCATCCTGGGCCCAGTTCCTATCAATGTTCATCACACCCTGACGGCAGGTGCTCTTTTCCCGGGGGTGGAACCGGTGGTGAATACGCGAAGTTATTATACGCGCCGCCTCGGCAAGGGAGAAGCGAATCTGGGGATAGGGCCTGACTATAGCCTGACGCTTCCGGTCACCGGCGCCGGCAAATATAAAGTATGGGTCAAAGCCATCGGTCCCACCGGCGGCGTCAGCGCACCCTCCAATCTGCAAGAATTTGTCTGGACCCGTCCCTTGCCGGAAATACCCGCCTTGGAGGATCGACCGCCCTGGCCGGCCCGGCCTTTGCCGCTGGCGATCCGGGGCGATGCCTTCACCGTTCCGGCGGCGGTCGTCAGGATTCCCGCGACCGGGCTGCGGGTGGATAGCCGCGAAACCCTTTGGCCTGACAACACCGGTGAAAAATATCTGCGTGGAGTGGTTATAGGTCAGACTCCGGTTTTTGGCCAAAAGTCATATTTCTATAACACCAATCCCCGCAGCTTCGCATTGTCAGAGGAGGAGCAACTCCGGGGCCGCAGTAATCCCAATAGTTGGCTCTCAGGGGTCATCGGCCGCGCCGGAGACCGCATCCTGCCAGCCGTGCTCTATCGGCGGCAGATTGCGGGTCCGGATCCCGCTTTCCCCGGACCGCCCGGAGACGTGATTCAGGTTTCGCCGCTCATCGAGCACATCGCCCACTACCGGTCGGGGGAATCCTCCAATGTGATTATCGATCCCTATGTCGCGGTGCTCGGTCATTTCATTTCCACTTCCCATGATCCCCAGCAGGTGACCTTCGCCATCCTCGATCATCAGCCCGTCATTGAAGGCGCCGCCTATCAATATTTCCTTGTCAGGTTCGACGCCGTCGGTGAGATGGTGGATGTTATTGAGGCCGGCACCACTCTCATCGAATAGGCTCCCTGCTGAAACCCACTATCCAAAGTCTTCCGGTTATGAAAATGTGCAACTTCCTTCCCGCGGTCAGCCTCGGGGTGCTGGCCACCAGTCCCCTCCGGGCCGGATTCACCTATGTAACTCCTGCGGAGATGACCACTCAGGGCGACTACAACAACGACGGCCTGCCCGACCTTGCGGTCCTCGACCGGGCCACCGGTGCCCTCAGGATTCT
>JAQGPD010000513.1 GCA_028293305.1 Verrucomicrobiales bacterium
ACAACCCGGCGCTGCGCCCAGTCGCCTTCATCGGCGTATTCCACTTCATCCACGGTTTCGCCGAGAGCATTCACGAGGCGGATCAATTCACCGCCATTCCCCAGACTGGAGGCGATGCCCCAGCCGGTGGAGGTGACATTGGCCGTGCCGGGATAGGCGGCCAAAAACGCGGTGCGGTCCGCGGGGATGGCCATGTAGCCGCGACCGGGCACCAGCGTGCCGGCGGGGAAAAGATAGTTCACGCCTTTCGTGAAACTCCATCCGGTCAAATCCACCGAGGCGTCGCCATAGTTATAAACCTCCAGAAATTCCTGCGCGGTGCCGGCGGCTCCGGGCGGATTATACATGATCTCGCTGATGGCCAGGGTATTCAGGAAAGCGGACACGTTCAGCGTGACCGTGGTGACCGCGGAAACCGCCGTGCCGTCGCTGGCGCGATAACTGAAAGTGACGCTGCCCGTGAATCCCGCGACAGGCGTGTAAGTGAAGGAGCCATCGCTGTTGAATAGCAAATTTCCGGAAGCGGGCGGGGCGAAGAGCGCGGCGGTCAGCGATCCGTTTTCAGCGTCGCTGTCATTCCGCAGCACCCCGTTGGCGGCGTTCACCTGCAGCGCGGTGTCCAGCCTGACTCCAAAAAGATCCGCCACGGCGGCGGGGGCGTCGTTCACGGCACTAACCGTCAGGGTCACGATAGTCGGAGCGGATAGGCGGACACCGTCGGAAACCCGATAGGAAAACGCATCCGTGCCATTGAAATTGGTTTGCGGCGTAAAGAGGAAGGAGCCGTCGGGATTCAGCGCCAGCGTTCCATTCTGCGGGCTGGAGGCCAATTGCGCCGTGAGGGGCTGGCCTTCGGGGTCGCTGTCATTGGCCAGGACACCGGTGGCTGCGGAAGGATTCAGCGGCTGATCCTCATTGATCGTGTAGGCGTCCGCGACGGGGACCGGCACGGCGTTCAGGGAAACCGTGACGGTGGCGGCATTGGACTGCCCGATCCCGTCCGAGGCCCGGTAGGTGAAGGTGAAAACGCCTCCCGCGGCGGCGGTCAGGGTGAAGGAGCCATCCGGATTCAGAGTGAGCGAGGCACCCGCCGGCGGCGTGACGACCGCGGCGGTTAGCGTGGTCCCGGTGTCGGCGTCGGTGTCATTGGCCAGCACACCCTGGGCGGCGGCCACGGTGAAGGGCGTGCCGGGATCGCCGGCGTAGCTGTTGTTCACGGCGACCGGCAGATCATTCACGGACGAAACGTTCAAAGTCACCAAAGCGGGCGCGGAGGAACGGGCATCGCGGGCTTGATAGGTGAAAGTATCCTGACCATTGAAATTCGCCTCGGGTTGATAGGAGAACGAGCCGTCCGTATTCAAAGTCAGGGTGCCGTGCGCGGGCGGCGTGGCGACGATGGCGGTGAAGGCATCCGACTCCGCGTCGCTGTCATTGGCCAGCACACCGGCGGCGGCATTGACGTTGAGAACGGTGTCCTCCACGGCGGCGTAAGTGTCCGCAGCGGCGGTGGGCGGCACATTGGGTCCGTCAATCACTGTCAGGCTGACCGTCACCGCGGCGGAGGTGCGGTTGGTCGGATCCTTGGCCCGGTAGGTGAAGGAATCGGCTCCCAAATAGTTGGTGGCGGGAGTATAGGTGAAGGTGCCGTTGGCATTCAGCGCCAAGGTGCCGTGCGCGGGCAAGGTGACCGCCTCGGCGGTGAGCAGGGCGGTTTCGCCGGGGTCGGGATCGGAGTCATTGGCCAGCAAACCGGCCGCGATGGCGCGGTTCACGCGGAGACGCAGGTCGAAGGAGAGGTCGCTGGAGGTGGCGGCGTTTTGATGGACCTCGGCGGCGATGAGATTGGAACCGGACCGCAGGACGGAGGCCGGAAGATTGAAGGTCTGGGTGGAGTTTTCCGTGGAGCCGATGTTGGGGATGTAGTCCCAGGCCAACTCCGGCAGGGTCGCGGCATCCGGCAAATTGGAGGTGCGGAGTCCGGCGGCGCCATTCAGATAGACGGCGGCGGCGTCATCATAAAGCACCGTCAGCTCGACGCCCGTGATGTTATAAAAATCCGCCACTTCCACCATGCGGCGGAAATAGGCGGTGGCGAATTTGTCGGAGGCTCCGGAATCGAAGGCCGGGTCCGGGTTGTCGGCAATGGTGGTGGCTTCATCGCCGTCGCCGTAGCCCAGTTCCGCCGGACCGGTTTTCCATGCGGCGCTTTCGGTGTAGGCCTCGGTTCTCCATAGCGTATTCAAATTCCGATCGGCGAGAATGATAGAGTCATAATAATGCCAATCGGCGGATTTGTAAGGAAGCACTTCCTCCGTGACGGTTCCACCTGTCAGGGCGGTCACGGTCAATGCGGTGTTTTTCACAGCAGTGAAGGAATCGGCCACGGCGGAGGGAGCGTCCGGGACGTTGATCACATTGAGCGTGGCGGTGACGAAAGGCGAGGCCGCGGTGCCGTCGTTGGCGCGGTAGCTGAAGCTGTCGGCGCCGGCGAATCCCGCGTTCGGCGTGTAGGTGAATCCACCGTTGGCGTTCAATATCAACACTCCGGAGACCGGAGCCACCCCCACTTCGGCGGTCAGGACGGCGCCTTCCGCATCCGCGTCATTGGCCAGGACGCCGAGCGCGGCGGAGACAGTGAGGGGAGCATCCTGACCGGTGCTGTAGGGTCCGTCCGCCACGGCGACGGGGGGATCGTTCACTGGAGTGATAGTGATAGTGACGGTGGCGGGAGCGGATTGTCCTGACCCATCCACGGCACGATAGGTGAAGGTGTCAGTTCCGTTATAGTTTGCAACAGGTGTATATAAAAACGTGCCGTCGGAATTGACAGTGACGGTTCCGTGGGAGGGGTTAGCGACCTTCACGGCGGTGACTGGAGGCACGCCGCCGGTGTCATTGGAAAGCAGGGAGACATTCGCGGCGGCAGTGATGACCACGTCGTCGAAGAAGCCCTCGAAACTTTCCGCCGCGTTGCCAAGGAAGCCGGCGGAGCCCGCGCTGCCGTAGCCGCCGAGCGAAAGGGTGTGGGTGCCGGCGGCGAGGGCGATATTGAAGCTGCTCTGACCCCAACCGGTGTCCTGCGCTCCGCCGCCATTGCCATTTCCTGTGAGGAAAGCGACGGCGGGATGGGTGCCGGGGCTGGTGATATTGCCATAGGCGGTGCCATCCACATCGCAGATCAATTCCTGATATTCCCCGTTGTCATAATCCTGGCCGGAAATCAGGCGCTGGCGGAAGCTGACGTTCACGGTCCCGGCGGTGGCGAGGGTGAAGCTGCGGCGCCAGGCTCCGGAAACTTGTTGGGACGCGGCACCGACCCCGACGTTTCCTAGCTGCACGCTCAGGCCGCCGCCGCCATTGAATCCACCGGTGGCGGTGTGGCTTTGCGCGGAATAGGCGGGGTTCGCGGTGCCGAAAAATGCGTCGTCCACCCCGGCAAATCCAAAGGTCGCCGCGGAGGCGACGGGCGTCATGATCAGGTCAATCCCCGCATCCGAACTCGTGGCGGAGTTTTGATGGAGCTCGATGGAAATCACATTCTGCCCCGCGACGAGTGTGCCCGTGAGATCCACGGGGATGGTGGTGTAGGCGCCTTCGTCCCCGGCATTTCCTCCGTTGGTGGCATCCACTTCCACCGCTTGGGCGAGTGGATAGTTCAGCCGCGCCTTTTCGACGCCGTTCACATAGATAATGGCCCCGTCATCCGCCAGCACCGAAAATTCCCAGGTGGGGTGGGCAGCCTGTCCCGCGCTCATGGTGAACACGTTACGCATCAAGTAAGTATTGACGGTGTTCGTCCCTCCGGGCACCACGCCGGTGAGGGTGGAGGCGACGGCGGTGAAGTTCGCATGGCTGATGTCCCCGCCTTTGACCGGAAATGTCCCCGCCCGCCAGCCGGGAACGGTGGAGGTGGCGGTGTCATAAGCGATTGATTTCCAACTCCTTGCCGCCCCATCCGGGGGATAGGTGTTGGTCCCGCCGGCCGCGCTGGTGGCCAGATCGATGATTTGCCAGGCATTTGGCAGGGTGAAGGAAACCGCCCCGCCGCCGCCCTCGAAGTCCGCATTCAGCAACCCGACGGCGACGCTGCCCGCCGGAACATCCTCGGGCGTGGTGAAGGCGTCATTCACGGCCACGGGCACCGCGACGGCCGTCGCCATATGGCAAAAGAACAGGGCCAACACCGGGCCGGATTTGGGAAAAGGGATATACATTGATCAAAAGTTGGTCAGGGGTCCTCAAACGGAAATGAAACCAAAGACTTCCGCCTCTGTCTCTAAAAATTCACACGTTTTCTCTCGACACGGCGGTAGGGAATTGCCTCATCCCGGGATCGGTCCCGCCCCGCGCCCTGGAAACCTTCCCGATTCCAGGTTTCCCGCAAAACAGCCGCTCCTTTCATTCGACCGGTCAAAATCTTCAAATATACAGGCGCCAAATCGGAAAAAAGCGCATTTTGGAGGCAGGAGGCTTATTGCCTTTTTAACCAATCCAACCTAAAAGCTTCCAAACCCGCGCAATTTCCCCAGCCCGCGCCGATTATAGTCCCCTTATGTCCGAGCCGGATCAACTCATCATCACGTGCGCCGCCTGCGGTGGACGCCTGCGCACCCCCCGCTCCTCCATCGGCTCCAGCGTCGGCTGCCCCAGCTGTGACGCGATCATATCCGTCCGCGATCCCGCCGCCCACACCCCCGTTCCCATGATCGTGGATCCCCGGCGCCGCATGGGACCCAGCTCCAGGGAAACGTCCCCGGTCAACGAGTTCAAGGAACGCCTCCGCAGCACCAGCGAGGCCACCTTCGCCGTGGATCCGGATAATCCGGTCATGAAACGCCGGGACCACCGCCGCGCGAAACACGGCGGCACCCTCACGGATTGGGACGCGAAACCCCGCGTCCGGCAAAAACATGGGCGCCGCCGCCACCTCGTCCCCATTCTCAGCATCCTCGCCGGCATCGCGGTCATCACCTTCGCCGCCATCTTTTGGGCCCGGCTCAATGGCAACGCCACCTCCACGGACACGGCCAACACCGTCAAAAACCAAGCGCCGGTCCCCCTGGAACTCCAAGCCACCGGCGATTTCCGCAGCCAGGTCTGGGACGTCGTCCGCCGCTTTTGCACGGCCCCGAATCCCGCCGCCCTCATCCCCCTCATCCGCGATCCCGACCGCGTGGGGCCCAAACTCCTGAAATATTACACCTCGGAAAACCCCTGGATCCCCCTCTCCCTCACGCTGGACCCCGACCTCTCCGACTTGAAGGTGCACCGCAGCTTCGTGTTGTTCAATCTCCCGCTCACCGACTACACCACCCGCCCCATCGCCCTTGAGCAGACCCCCGAGGGCTTCCGCGTGGACTGGGAAAGCTTCACCGGCTACTCCGACCTCTCCTGGGCGGACCTCCGCCGCACCCGCCCCCGCGAACCCGTCGTCCTCCGCGCCGTGCTCCGGCCCTCGGACTACTTCAATCTCGACTTCCCCAATGCGCAAACCCATTATTGCTATCAACTCAGCGACCTGAACAGCGACCACACCGTCTACGGATACGTTCTCAAAGGCGGCGACGTGGAACTGCAAATCGCCAAAATCCTCCTCAACGAATCCAGTATCCACGCCGTCCTCCGCGTCCGTTACCCCGAAAAAAGCACCAACGACCGGCAACTGGAAATCACGGAAGTTCTCGAAAAAGGCTGGGTCTTCCGAGAGGACGACTCCCCCGAGACCCAACTGCAAACCGACGATCTCCTCCCGTCCGCGCCCCCCACCCTTCCCGTCCAATCCAGCCCCGGCGAAGTAAAAACCCGACCCGACGTCCTCCCCCGCATCGGCCCCTGACCGCCAGCAGCGCCAGCAGCGCCAGCAGCGCCATCCGTCCCGCCAAGCCCCGGAGCCCCTGTTCCACGCGCCCGGCCCCCCCGCGCCCATGGCCCTGACCCCTCCCAACCCCGGGCCCTCCCCCCGACGTCATTTCCGCCACCCCGCGCCGGTCCCCGGTCCCCAAGCCCATTTCCCCACTCCCTCCGGAGCCCCACAACCGACCTCAAAAAGCGTCAACCGAGGAAAGAATTTCTTCCGCCTTTGCACCCCCGCGCCACCCCTGCTAAAACCGCCCTCCCGGCGCAGGGGATTTCAAATTTTAAATTTGAGATTTGATATTCCCCTACCCATTCCAAGTCTGAGTCAAAGTCTGGCCCCCCAATCCCCGATCCAGAATTCCAAATTTCCAAATTTCTTAATTTCTTAATTTCTTAATTTCCAAATTTTCCCCCTCTCCCCATGAACCCCGAATACATCGCCCGCGTCGCCGCCGAACTCAAACTCCGCCCCGCCCAGGTCGCCGCCACCGCCGAACTCATCGCGGAAGGCGGCACCGTCCCCTTCATCGCCCGATACCGCAAGGAAGTCACCGGTGAGCTGGACGAAGTCGCCATCACCAACATCCGCGACCGCCTCGTCCAATTGGCCGAACTCGATGCCCGCCGCGCCGCCATTCTCAAGTCCCTCGAGGAACGGAAACTCCTCACGGATTCCCTGAAAACCGCCCTCGCCAAAGCCGACACCATGGCGCGCCTCGAGGACATCTTCGCCCCCTACCGCCCCAAACGCCGCACCCGCGCCACCATCGCCAAGGAAAAAGGCCTCGAACCCCTCGCCGAATGGCTCCTCGCCGCCCAGACCGACCCCAGCGCCAATCCGGCCGCGGAAGCCGCGAAGTTCATCAAGACGGAAGGCGTTGAGGAGGAACTCTTTGTGAAAACCGCCGACGAGGCCCTCGCCGGTGCCCGCGACATCATCTCGGAGCGCCTCAGCGATGACGCCGCCGTCCGCGCCGCCGTCCGGAAACTTTACGAGGAGGAATCCACCCTCGCCAGCAAGGTCCTCATGGGCAAGGAAACCGACGAAGCCGCCGCCAAATTCCGCGATTACTTCGACTGGTCGGAACCCCTGAAAGCCGTCCCCTCCCACCGCCTCCTCGCCATGCGCCGCGGCGAAAAAGAAGGCTTCCTCATGCTCCGCGTCACCATCCCGGAGGACCGCGGCTTCGAGTCCGCCAAGCGCATCTTCCTCAACGGCCACGGCCCCTCCGCCGACCAAATCGCCCTCGCCATCACGGACGGCTGCAAGCGCCTCCTCTTCCCCGGCATGGAAACGGAACTCCGCCTCGCCTCCAAGAAAAAAGCCGACCTCGAAGCCTCCCGCATTTTCTCGGAAAACCTCCGCGAACTCATGCTCGCCGCCCCGCTCGGCGAAAAACGCACCCTAGCCATCGACCCCGGATTCCGCACCGGCTGCAAGACCGTAGTCCTTGATGCTCAAGGAAAACTCCTCCACAACGACGTCATTTACCCCACCGCCGGCTCCCAAACCCAAATGGTGGAAGCCGCCCGCACCGTCCTCACGCTCATCGAGAAATTCAAAATCGAAGCCGTCGCCATCGGCAACGGCACCGCCGGCCGCGAGACCGAGGCCTTCATCCGCAAACTCAAACTGCCCCCGGCCATCACCATCGTGATGGTCAACGAGTCCGGCGCCTCCATCTACTCCGCCAGCGAGGCCGCCCGTGAGGAATTCCCGGACCAGGACCTCACCGTCCGTGGCGCCGTCTCCATCGGCCGACGCCTCATGGACCCTCTCGCGGAGTTGGTGAAAATTGACCCGAAATCCATCGGAGTCGGTCAGTATCAACACGATGTGGAGCAAAACCTCCTCAAGCACACCCTCGACGACTGCGTCCAGTCCTGCGTGAACGGCGTCGGCGTGGAGTTGAATACCGCCTCGAAGCAGCTCCTCAGCTACGTCGCCGGACTCAATAGCGGCATTGCCGAAAACATCGTCGCCTTCCGCCACGCCAACGGCCCCTTCACCTCCCGCGCCGCCCTCAAAAAAGTCCCCCGCCTTGGCGACAAAGCCTTTGAGCAAGCCGCCGGATTCCTCCGCATCCGCGGCGCTGCCCACCCCCTCGACTCCAGCGCCGTCCACCCCGAGCGATACCCCCTCGTCGAGAAAATGGCCGCCGACGCCGGCTGCTCCGTGGCCGAACTCATCAAGGACGAGAAAAAACGCGCCTCCCTCAAACTCTCCAACTACGTCACCCCGGAAGTCGGCCTGCCCACGCTGAATGACATCGTCGCGGAACTCTCCAAACCCGGCCGCGACCCCCGCCAAAAATTCGAAGCCTTCGCCTTTGCCGAAGGCGTGGAAAAACCCACCGACCTCCAAGTCGGCATGAAGCTCCCCGGCATCATCACCAACGTCGCCGCCTTTGGCGCCTTCTGCGACATCGGCGTCCACCAGGACGGCCTCATCCACGTCAGCCAGCTCGCCGACCACTTCATCAAAGACGCCTCCGAAGTCGTCAAAGTCGGCCAATCCGTCCAGGTCACCGTCATGGAAGTCGACCTCCCCCGGAACCGCATCTCCCTCAGCATGAAGGCCAAACCCGACTTCGAGAAAAAGTCCGGCGGCGGCAACACCCCCGGAGGAGCCCCCCGCCCCGGCGGCCCCGGCAACAACCAAAACGGCCCCAACCCCGCCGGCCAGCGCCCCGGCCAACGTCCCGGCGGAGGAGGCCAACGCCCTCAATCCGGCAGCGCCATCGGCACCGGCATGGGCAACCCCTTCGGCAGCGGCAACGACTGGTTCAGCCAGGCCCAGAAGAAGCGCTAGGCTTTAACTGCGGATGCACGCGGATAAACTCGGATGGATGCTCTGGAAACAGCGAGTGATCAAACCCGCCCAACTAAAATACGTCAATTTTGACGTGCGTTGAAATAGACGTGCGTTGAAAGGGACGTTCATCGTATGTCTGCCCCGGATTAAAGAGCCGCGGGGAACGCTGCCAAATCTCCTCAGGTTTGCGGGGCCGCGTTGGCAGCCACGCTGGCCAGCCGGTCGAGCATTTCACTCACTTCGGCGGGGATTTCCGCCAGCGGGATGCCATCCGCCAAGCCGTGGTAGTCGCGTTTCCAGGTTTGTTGGGGGATGCCCAGGCGTTTGTAAAAATTCACGAAGAGCGGATCCAAAAAGTCATCCGTCACTTTGATCTCGCTGCCCCATGGACTCGGTTTGTTGGTGATCCGCAGGGCCTGCTCCAGCTCTTCCATGCAGGTCTGCAGGATTTGGAGGCGGTTTTGCCGTTCTGCTTCGTCGATCAGATCACCCTGACGCAAACCCTGCTGGACGTAGGCCTGCAGACTGGCGGGAGTGGTGATGTAGTTTTCGATTTCCCGCCGGCTCCACATGCATTCCGTCAATTGCGAACCCGTATGCAGTTCCTTGTCCAGCCGGTCGAATAACGCAAATCCGATGAGATCCGGTTTCGCCTCCCTCAGGCCCTGAAAATGATCGCGGGCTTCCTGGGGCTTATTGCTGCCGAGATAAATCACGGGAACCGAGTCGCTTAAAAATGCCTTTGCTGGATGATCCAACCGCTCCGCCAAGCGCCGGAGAATAGCAAGATCCGTGGAGCCTTCCAGATACAGCATCCATCCTTTTTGTTCGGCCAGGTAGTAGTCGGCCATCCGGAGGCTTTCCAGGGCCTTTCTGACCTGATGCCGGGAGCGCGTGTCGATGCGGTGGGGCCGGCCGACAAACGCCATAACCACATCCCGCTCGGCGGCTTCCTGGAGGATGACCTCTGAGTGGCTGGCGGCAATGATCTGGGATCCCTGCTCGGCGGCGATTTCCGTGATGAGGTTGTAAACATCCCGTTGCCTCAGGATTTCCAGGTGGGCATCCGGCTCATCGAGAAGCAGCACGGAACCGGGGTTGGCCAGCATATAACTGAGCAGCAGAAGCACCTGCTGGCAACCCCTTCCGGAGGAGGAGAGATCCAGCTCGACGCCGGATTTTTCTTTGTAGCCCAGGGACAGTTCGCTGCGCTCCCTGATGTAGATCGGGTCGAGCAATTGAATGTGAAACAATCTCTGGATCTGACTTGTGAGGCGTTTCCAAGCGGATTTATCCTCGCGGGAAAAGAGTTGCCAGCAAAGATTGCGCAGCACCTGAGCGGTCTGACCCTCGCCAATCAGCACCGAGATCTCGCCTGCTTCTTTCCGATGCTCCCGTTCCGAGAGACCCGACATGGGAGGAAGAAATACGACGTTATGCCGGCGGGCCCCTTGAGGCACCGATCCGTCAGGACAGTCCTTCAGCCGGCAGTAAAAAGACTCTTCATTGGCATAGTAAAATTCCATCGCGCAGGACCATGGTTGATCCTCATGCACCCCCTCAGCGGTGAGAGTGATGTAGACATTTTCGGTGCTCTGCGTCCCGTCGGCGCTGGCCGTTTCCCGGGTGCATAAATCATTCCATAGCAGACGCGCACTGGGAACGGGGATGGAATAGAGGTCGCGGCGGTTGATTGTAACTCCGCTCCGCTCGCTGGCCGCACTTTTGTCCCGCCGTTCCGCCCATCTGCGCCACGCCACATCCCAGAGGGCCAGCGCTTGGAGGGCCGTGGTCTTCCCGGAATTGTTGGGGCCGATGAAGACCGCTGCATTCCCCAGGTGAAGCTCTGCATTTCCGAGCCGCTTGAAATTGGAAATCTGGAACCGGGTGATCATGGATTACCTTTCATGCAGGAAAATCGATGTCCAGGGCAGGACGGCAAACCGGCAGCGCCATCGGCACCGGCATGGGCAACCCGTTCGGCGGCGGCAACGACTGGTTCACCCAGGCCCAAAAGAAAAAGTAAGCAACACCTCCCAAAAAGAATAAAGAAAGGAGCACGGGCGTCCCGGCCCGTGAGCATCCAACCCAACAACAACCCACCCAAGATCCTCGCACCAACCCAAAAAAACCGGTCCCCGTTGGCCGGCCCAAGAAATGGGTTCGCGGAACCCCAGTCCGGAAAGCGGGCCAGAAACTCACGGGCCGGGAGGCCCGTGCTCCCTTCTTTTTCGTCTTTCCGTTGGTGTTGGCATCGTTACGTGCTCCCATCTTAAAAATCCACTCAACCCACGACCAGCATGAGATCTTCCTCCCGTGTCATCCTTGCTCAACGCCGCGCCGCGCTTTCCGTTCCTTTGGCAGATCGTCTGTCATCCTGGCAGCGGTGGCTGTTGTCAGCGGCCGCACTCACGGCTTTCCTGCTGCTCCTCCACCACGCCTTGGGAAGCTGGTTGACGGTGACCGCCATGCTGCTGGCTTTTCTCGTCATCATCACGGCACTCATCGCCACCGAGTCCCACAGGCTGAAGCGCCTCGCCCTGGACCGCACCGGCGAATCCATCTGCTCCTTCAGCCGCGCCTTCCCCAAGGCCACCCGGAACCCGCTTTTGATCCGCGCCGTGTATGAAACCATCCAGCAGGACTACCTGAATGCCCGGGTCCCGCTCCGCGCTTCCGACAGGCTGACGGAAGTTCTTAACACTGATGACGGGGAAATTGACTTCATCACCATTCACCTGGCGGACCTGACAGAACGCAGCATGGCAAACTGCGAAATCAATCCCCTCTACGGCCGCGTGAAAACCCCTGCCGACCTCGTGGCTTTTTTACAACATCAGCCGCTTTTACCCCACGCCCCCGGCACCCACAAGCTCTGACCCTTCCTCGACTATTTCACGGCCCCACCGTGAGCCGCAGGAACTGTTGAGGCCTGCCAGGCGCGGGCGGATCCAGCAAATAACGTTGTTTGCCGGAAACCGTCACCGGAGTCACCGGCTCCCAGCTTCCCGGCAGTAAAGTGGAGCTTTTCCAACCGCTCAGCACCATTGCCGGGCCCCAGCCAAGATGGTTGTTGAGGCCACCGGGCTCCAGTTCCCACCCGCCCGCCACGAGGCGGGGAGCACGCGCCGCCGCAGGGTCCGGCCCGCCCGGCTGGCTCGGCAAAAGCGGATCCGTGTCACAGAAAAACTCCAAGGCATTCGAAATCCCGTCCCCATCCGCATCCGCAGCCAAATCCCCCGCCGCACCCGCCAGACCCGTGTATCCCCGCCTCCAAACGGCATAGGGATCCACCGCCTCGCCCTCAGGCTCCCCCTCCTTCACGCTATAGCGCGACGACCACCCCATTGGAATTGTGGCGGAGTCCGGGCTTAGGAAATCGTTATCCCAAAAAACATCCTGGTAGTTCCTCACGTTCCGGCTGGCATCCACCACACTCACCCGCAACACATTGACCCCCAGCTCCAAATTCATTTGTTTCCTGACCCGCCAAAGCCCCGCTTTTGCCGTGCCACGCACCAACGTCAGGGGAATTGCATCCCGGGAGGAGATGATTGCGAGGGGACTCTCCCGGATCAGATACGCGGAAACTCCGGTCACCCCGGTGTCATCACCAACTTCCGCCGTGATCTCCACAACCGATGTGGAATGATGGAATGCCTGATGGTCCGGCGACAGGGTGATCCCCGTGACCACAGGCCGGTTTTGCTCCACGGAAATGGAATTGGTCACCGTCATCACGCCCGTGAACCCACCCGGGAACGGCCTGTCTCCGGGCAGTCCGTAATAACTGGTCCGGTAATGCGGCGAAGCCCCCGACATTATGATCCTCCACCGATATTCACCGGACGGCAAAGTGATAGGCAAATAGATATTCCCGGTCCGTTGCTCCAGGCTTTTTTCCAATGGCGTGGAGTAACCTGAATACAACACGCCACCAAAGCCGGTCGCACTGCCATCCATGCGGTGGAGCCTGGCTTCCACCGTCCGGATACCTGACAGCGTTTGCGCTCCCGAAAAGAGAAATGCCACCGGCGTGCCGGCCCCTGTCAAATTCACCGTCTGGCGGTCTGTGGAAACCGCCAACAAATCCGGAGGCGCGGAATCCACCGCTCCCGTGTTCCCTATCATCAGCGTCGTTTCCACGCCCGGACCCGGCACCGGCGAGCCGTGGTAACCATAGCTTAAACTTCTGGAGGCCGTATCCGTCACCGAAACCTGCAAAGGATAGGCACCGGGAGCGAGCAACCCCGGAACCGTCAATTCCGCGCGATAGACTCCTGACAATTCATCCCCGGAAATCCGTTGCTCGGCACTCATCGACGCCCACGAAATAATCCCGCCCTCGGAATTTGGCAAAAAGACGCTGATCGTCGAAATCCCGCGATTGTCCGATGCCGCGGCCGTCACCGTCACGGTCCGGGAACCCGTGGTGACATCCACCGGATTGGGCGTCACCGAGAAACTGGAGAGCTGCGGCGGCGTCTCATCGGGCGGCTCCGGATTGATCAGCGTGATGGAAAAAGTAGATCCCGCCGGCAAAGGCGGACTTCCGGCGGGAATGCCCAACTCCGTGTTTTCCGCGCCATAATAAACCGGTGGATTCACAAAATCGTGCAAAACCGCAGCGATGGTCCATGTCCCGGCGGCACGATGAGCCGGCACCCGGATCCATCCCTGATAGGTGCCCGAACGCGCCGAGCCCCTCAGCACCTTCTCGCCGCCTCCGGCCGGGGAGTGCAGGATCCCCGTTGACGAATAGAAAGTATCCCCGGCCGCCGAGGTGCAGACCATGTCCACCCGCCTCAGCATATCCGGAGCCGTATAACTCAACTGAACCGGCAAATAAACCACTTCGGCCCTGACATCCGCCACCGCGTCCGGCACATACAACCGTTCCAGAACCGGCGGCTGCGCCTGTGAAAACCCCGGCCATGCCAGCAACGCAAGACCAAGCGATAACAAAAGGAATTGTCGGGGAAAGCAATTCATACTGGTTTTTACTACAGTCCGCCTCCAAACCGCAAGCCTCATCTTAACAATTCCTGAAAACCCGTCCCCGGACGCGAAAAAAGCGAAAAAACAAAGGAGCCCGGGCCTCCCGGCCCGGGTGTTTCCAAAGCCAGCGTCCGCAGCTCAATACCCTAGCATCCGCGCGATTCCCCGCGATTCCCCGAACTTCCACCAAAACTGAAATCTGAACCTCACGGGCCGGGAGGCCCGTGCTCCTTTCTTTTGTTCTCTTCTTTTGCTCCCAGCGCTATAGCATACCCGTTCAACCCACGGCCCACGTGGGAACATCCTCCCGTGCCATTCCCTGTCCCTCACGGCCCCACCGTGAGCCGCAGGAACTGTTGAGGCCGGCCAGGCGCGGGCGGATCCAGCAAAAAGCGTTGTTTGCCGGACACCGTCACCGGAGGCACCGGCACCCAACTCCCCGGCAGCAAGGTAGAGCTTTTCCAACCGCTCAGCACCGGGGGCGGACCCCAGCCAAGCTCGTTGTTGCGGCCACTGGGCTCCAGCTCCCATCCCCCCGCCACCAATCGGGGAGCACGCCCCGCAGCCGGGTCCGGCCCGCCCGGCTGACTGGGCAAAAGCGGATCCGTGGCGCAGATGAATTCCAAGGCATTCGCAATCCCATCGCCATCCGCATCCGCAGCCAAATCCCCCAACACCCCCGCGAGCCCCGTATGGCCGTTCCTCCACCCCCTGTAAGGATCGGAGTAGTAAAGCTCAAATGGCCCATTGCCGGAATAGCGCGAGGGCCAGCCGACCGGTATCGGCACGGCGGATTTGTTGAAAAAATCATATTCCATAAAAACATCCTGGTAAATCCGCTGGTTCCTACTGGTATCCACCACGCTCAGGCGTAATACAAAATCCTGCTGTGTGGGCAATCTCACCATCTCCCGCCCCCGCCATACCCCCGCCTTTGCCGCGCCTCCCACCAGCACCATGGGGATGGGGGGACTCGCCGCATACAACACGCCGCTTTCCTCGAGCATTTCCGCCGTGGCCCCGGCAATTCCTGCATCATCGTGAATCTCAGCCGTGACCTCCACCAATACCGGACGACCGCTTATCGGGGTTTTCTCGGGAGTGAGGCTGATCCGCGTGACCACCGGAGGATTCTGTTCGACGATAGCCCGGTTGATCACGAGAAGTTCACCGGCGAACCCGCCGGGGAAGACACTGTCACCCGCGAGGCCGTAAAAGCTCTTCCGGTTGAGCGGCCCTCCTCCAGTTAGGCTGATTCTCCAATGATAGAGCCCGGGTGCCAATGTAATGGGCAATCCCAGCGTCGCGGTTCGCTCCTCATGATGAGTCTCCGGAGGATTCGGATAACTTGAATAGAGCCAGCCATTGAACGCCACCTTTTGACCCTGCGAATCATGAAGGGTCGGCGTGATGCTCGTGATGCCTGAGGGCACATCCCTGGCGGACCACTTAAAGGCCACCAGTTGAGGGGTGTCCGACACGTCCACCACGGTGCGGTCGCTGGAAATAGCCAACAATTCCGGTGGAGCCGAATCCGCCGGACCGTTGTTCAGGATGGTGACAGCAGTTTGCACCGCCGGTCCCGGTGCGAGGGAATTCGGTTGTCCGTAGGTGAGGGTTCTTCCAGCGGCGTCCGTAACGTAGATTATCAGAGGATATTCCCCGGGAGGCAATCCGGCGGGAATGGTGCAGGTCATCCGATAGGTGCCTGACAACTCGTCCCCGGATATCCGATCCTCGGCGGTCGCCCAATCCTGGGCAATAACACGGTCACGGGATCCCGTGAGGAGGTAAATGGACATACTGGAGATCCCTCGATTGTCGGAACAAACAGCGGTCACCGTAATGGTTTGTGGTTCCGAGGTGACATCCACCGGGTGGGGAGACACCTGCAGGCTGGAAAGTTCCGGCATCACGTCATCGACCGGATTCGGATTGATAATGGTGAGGAAAGAGCTTGAGCCCGGTGGAAGGGGAGGACTGCCTGCTGGAATGCCGAGGACCGCATTTTCGGGCCCGTAAAAAACGGGAGGATTCACATTATCACGCAATACCGCCCCGACTGTCCATTTACCGGCGGCGCGGTGGCCTGGCACGTATAACATGCTTCGGTAAGTGCCGGAACGCGCCGTGCCTCTCAATGGCATGTCGCCCCCAAAACCACCAAAATACGGCCGTAAAACATGCTGTGAGTAAAAAGAATCTCCGGTTTCCGAGGTCCAGGCCAGTTCCACCGACTGCAACATCCCGGGAGCGGTATAGCTGAATTCAACCCATAGGGGTCTTCCTCCCGCCGAAATATCCGCCACCTCGTCCACCACCGCGCCCGGCACCGCGCCCCGCACATTTAATCGTTCCAAAACCGGCGGCTGGGCGGGGGAAATTCCCGGACACGCCAGCCCCGCAAGGCCGATCCATAACAAGAACATCCGCCGGGGACTCCATTTCATGCTGGCTTTTTATACAGTCCTGCACCAAACCGCAAGACTCATCTTAACAATTCCAAAAAACCCGGACCGCCCGCTCAAAACAGAAAACTCCCGTTACCGTGGTTTCCTCAGTGCCCCAAAAAAAGCAGCGAGCCCAAAAAGAAAGGAGCCCGGGCCTCCCGGCCCGGGTGTTTC
>JAQGPD010000514.1 GCA_028293305.1 Verrucomicrobiales bacterium
GGAAGGCCACACCGCCCACGAAACCCGTGAGGAAGCCCTCGCGGAAACCGAGCAGATGCTCCGCGTCTACGAAACCTTCGCCCGCGACCACCTCGCACTCCCCGTCATCACCGGTGAAAAATCCGAGCGCGAACGCTTCCCCGGCGCGGAAAGCACCCTGTGCATCGAGGCCATGGTGCAGGACCGCAAAGCCATCCAGGCGGGCACCAGCCACTTCCTCGGCCAAAACTTCTCCAAAGCCTCCAACATCCAATTCACCGGCCGCGGCGGCGCGCGCGAGTTCGCCTGGACCACCTCCTGGGGCGTCAGCACCCGCCTCATCGGCACCCTCATCATGGCCCACAGCGATGACGATGGCCTCGTCCTGCCTCCCCGCATCGCCACCAACCAGATTGTCATCCTCCCCGTCACCCCGAAAGAAGATAGCAAACAAGCCGTCCTGGACGCCTGCGATGCCCTCTGCAAGGAACTCCGCGCCCTGACCTCCGGCGGCGAACCCCTCCGCGTCCAAGTCGACCGGCGCGACCTCCCCGGCGGCACCCGGAACTGGGAATGGATCAAAAAGGGCGTGCCCATCCGCATCGAAATCGGCCCCCGCGACCTCGAAAAAGGCAGCATCGCCGTCAGCCGCCGCGACAAAGGATTGAAAGAAAAAGAATTTATCGCCAACGCCGATTTCGTGGCCAAAGCCGCCGCCGTTCTGGACGAAATCCAAGCCGGCCTCCTCGAACGCGCCACCGCCTTCCGCGACGCCAACATGGTCCGCATCACCGGCAAAGCCGAGTTCGAAGCCTTCTTCACCCCCGCCAATCCTGACAAACCCGAAATCCATGGCGGCTTCGCCGTCGTCGACTGGGCCGGCACCTCCGAGGACGAGGACACCCTCCAAAAACAACTCGGCGTCACCATCCGTTGCCTCCCCTTCGGAGACGAGTGGACCCAACCCGGCACCTGCTTCCTCACCGGAAATCCCAGCACCCGCCGCGTCATCTTCGCCAAAGCCTACTAGCAAACCGAAACGCTAACAAAGCCCGCCATGGGACCAGTAGCAGGGCCCGTCCCGGCCTTGTTCTCATAGCCCCGGCGAACGCCGCCCGCGCCCAACCACCGCGCCTTCCGCGCCGCACCGCCGCGACCTTGCTAGCCACCCTTCCGGAAAAAGGGGTCAGGAATCGTGCAGAAATCTCATGAACAACCAACACATGAGCACGGACCCCAGCGCGGTGGGGACAAACAGGCCCAGGGCCGTCCCCCATCCATTCTCCCACACCAGAAAGTTCAGCAGCACCCCCATCACCGCCGCCGTGCCCAACAGGAACACCCCATGCGCGCTCACCACCTGCGCGGCGTCCTCCCGTTCCTGTTTGATCACCTGGAAATAATGCCAGGCCAGACCCACCACGATGAAAACCACCAATTGCGGCAGTTCCTTCAATAACGGAACCCGGTAGTCATCCTGACTGAAATTATACAATCCGTGAATCAGCACCATGCAGGTGAAAGTCGCCACGAAGGCCGCGCCATAATGCTTCGGATAACGTAAAAACCGGAACAACGCGTGCCCCGTCAGCCCCGTCATCGCCAGGTGCATGAAGTTGGCCGTGAGATGCCGGCCCATCACGCTCGTGCCCTCGGACATGGCGAAATAACTGATATTCTCCTCAATCGCGAAACCCAGTCCCACCGCCGATGCCGCCATCAGCGCCTGGGCCGGAGTGCCCCGCCGCAGGAATAGCAGCATCGGCAGAAAACACAGCAACTTCGACCCCTCCTCCCGAAGCCCCACACTGGCGATCTGAAAAAGCAGCGCCGGGCCCGCCAACTCGGACTCGGTGAGCCCGTTCCGAGCCTCCTGCATTTCCATCAACACCAGCGTCACCACCGTGCTGAACGCGCCCAGAGGCAGGCCCGCCAGGCTGAGCCACCATTGCCGCCGCGGCAGCCGGCAGGCTTTATGAAGACTCACAAACCACACCAAACCCGCCAACAGACTTATGGTTAGGTAACCCACCTGATGCAGCCCCTCCCAGGTGTATTTCAACGTGCTTTTCAATATCTCCCTCACATCAAGCTGATGCCGCGAGGCATCCCTCGCCAGGCGGTCGTCCACGGCATGCACCGCCGCATAATAGGCCGGTTCCGCCAGCAGCCGATCCAGCACTTCAGGCCATTCCCGGCTCATGGCCAAATCCACCGCCCGCCGCCGGGCCTCGTCCCCGCCGGACAGTCCCGCCGCCTTTTCATACAACTCCAACGCCCCTTTGAAATCGCGGCCCTGACGTTTCAAATCCCCCGCCATCGCCAGCGGTATGCCCTCCCAACCCGGCAGGGAAAAACCCGACAATCGCTCCACCAGCTCCGGCGCCGCCTTCTTGCTGAACAAGGCCGCATGCCACTCCCGGAACAACCCGCGCTCGACCTCCGGCAATCGGCATTCCGCCGGAAATTCGGGCAGTTCCGGCTTGAAATAAATCCCTGTTGTCCAATCCGCATCCTCCGCTCCATCCACCTCCGGGGCTTCATCCTCCGGCAACGCCGGGTCGGATTCATCCCCCGCCCCGGGGTTCCCATCACCGCCGGTGGCAGCGGAAAGTTGCTTCATATACTCCCCCCAACGCGCCGCCATCACCGCATCCTCACGCACCACGCGCATCACCGCGCCACGGTCCACCGGCTCCTTTTCCGTGACTTCGCGGATCCGCTTCAACCGCTCCTGCTCCACCCCGTCTTTTCGGTCCACCGGCGCCCGATGCACCCCCAGCCATAACGCATTCAAAAAAAACACCCCCAAAACCACCATGGTGGCTTTGGCCAGCATCCGGGGGTCCCGGCTCATGAAATGCAGAAATCTTCGGGAAAATATCATAGCTGAATACAGTCGGAGCAGCCGCCACCCTGACGGAGACCCGCCTCCGATGCCAGCCGGATTTTTCCCTCCTCCATCCTCCATCCTCCGCCCGCCTTCCCAATCCCGCCGCCCCCCCGTCAGCCAGCCCACGCCTGCCGCGCCCAACCCACCACCGCACAAACAGCCAACACCGCCGGCAACGGCACCTTTCCGGACCGCAATGCCACCCAGGCCGCCAATGCCAAAACCGCCACCAACCCGTCCGGACCCAGCGCTCCCTCCGGCCAAACCGCCCTCCGGGTAAAGACCAACGCCAAATCCACGATCACTCCCACCACCGCCGCCGTGATGGCCGCGAGGGCCGCGCTCCAAGCCGGACGCCGATGCAGATTCGCCACATAGGGCGCGCCCAAAAATACAAATAGAAATGACGGTATAAAAGTCGCCCACGTCGTGATCAAGGCCCCCGCCGTCGCCGCCAGCCAGGGAGACAAAACGCCCGGATGATTCCACCCGCCCACGAAACCCACAAATTGCAGAACCATGATCAACGGCCCCGGCGTGGTCTCCGCCAAAGCCAGCCCGCTCATCATCGCCCCATGATCCAGCCATTGATAGTGCTCCACCGCCTGTTGCGCGACATACGGCAAAACCGCATACGCGCCACCAAACGTGATGACCGCCGCCTTGCTGAAAAAGAGGCCCTGCAAAAACACGGTGCTGCCCCACCCGATCACCCATCCCGCCAACAAAACCGGAATCCACCATAACAATCCACCCGTCAGCACCACCCCCGCATTCCGTCTCCAACCGACCTTGGGGATCGCCGGCAGCACTAAAAATCCGTCCTCCGGATCCAAGCCCCCGCCGTCCGCATCCGCCTTCAAAAGCGATTCGTCCCGCACGCCGCCGGCAGCACGGTCAAGCCGCCCGCTCCAAACCCCGATCAACGCCGCCGCGAGCAGGATGAACACAAAGGAGACATTGAAAAAATGGATAGCCACCCAGGAACCCGCCGCCAGCGCCCCCAGCACTGGAGATGTCAGGACCCGCCTCCCCATCTTCCATCCCGCCTCCGCCACCAAGGCCACCACCGCCGCATTCAGACCTTGGAAAATCCCCTCCACCTCCGGCAAATGCCCGCCCAGCACAAACAGCCAGCTCAGGCCATATAACAATAAAACCGATGGCAAAACAAACAAGCCTCCCGCCGCCACTCCGCCGCGCCAGCCATGCAGACGCCACCCGAGATAGGTCGCCAGCTGCTGCGCCTCCGGCCCGGGCAGGAGCATGCAGAAATTCACCGCCTGCAAAAAATGCCGCTCGGAAATCCACCGCCGCTGCTCCACCAACTCCCGATGCATGACCGCGATCTGGCCCGCCGGTCCGCCGAAGCTGATGCAGCCCAACCGCAGCCAATACCGGACGGCCTGCCGGAAAGCAGGCATGGCCGGACGCGTCTCCGGCGCGTCAATCATGTCAGGGGCGGAGGGCCGCCCACCGACTTTTCAGCCTTCTTTTTCCTGAAAAAATTGAACAGAAAAATAACCAATCCCACGCCCGCCCCGATCCCCGCCGCCCGGGCCGCGCCGCTGAAAATACCGGCCGATTTTTTGCCGGACGGACCCTCCACCGTCGGGTTCGCCGCCGCGACCGCATGCGCCCATTTCAACACCCCGGCCTCCGCGGTTTTTTGGTCAGGCTCCGCTTTGTAAGGAAGGGTGTGATAGAGATACAAAAGACGCCCATTCACCGGAGTCATCACACAGGACACCACACTCACGTCCTCCGGTTTTTCCGCCGCGCCATCCACCTGCATGGACAGCAACATGGAAAATCCGACCTCCCGGTCATTGTCCGCGAAGACCCCCCGCACGACCGGTTTGCCGAACGAGAGT
>JAQGPD010000656.1 GCA_028293305.1 Verrucomicrobiales bacterium
ATGATCCCAGAATGCAAAAGTCCGAGCAACTGGAGCTGGCTTCGCAATTGGCCGCGGCAGCCGATGTTATCCTTGTCTGAATAACAGAAAATGGATTTCCTCATCGCCGACACCTTCACAGACAGTCTCGCCCGCTTAACGGGTGAGGAGCAGAAAGCTGTGAAGACGACGGCTTTTGACCTTCAGATGAATCTGGCGGCACCGGGACTGAAGTTCCACAAGCTGGACAAGGTGAAGGACAAGAACTTTTGGTCGGTGAGGGTGAATGCGGATATCCGGATCATTGTGCACAAGACGGCGGCTAGTCTGCTGCTGTGTTATGTCAACCACCATGACAAGGCTTACGATTGGGCCGGGAGGCGGAAGTTGGAAACGCATCCGAAGACGGGAGCCGCGCAGTTGGTGGAGATTCGCCAGACGGTGCAACAAATTTTTCTGCCCCTGGCGGTGCCTCATGCGCCATTGCATCCAGTCCCCCCCGCACCACTGAAAAAACCGGCGCTGTTCGCCGGGACCGCTGCGGAAGTGCTGCTCGGTTACGGCGTGCCGGAGGAGTGGTTGGCGGATGTGATGGAGGCGACTGAGGACACATTGCTTATCCTGGCGGATCACCTTCCGGCGGAAGCGGCTGAAGCGCTGTTGGAATTGGCCACGGGCGGCCAACCCCGGATGCCGAAGCCAGTGGCGGCCACGGCGGATCCTTTCGGCCACCCGGATGCGCAGCGACGGTTCCGCGTGATGACCAATGTGGAGGAACTGGAACGGGCCTTGGAGTTCCCATGGGACAAATGGACTGTCTTCCTGCATCCGGAGCAGCTGCAATGGGTGGAACGCGACTACGCCGGCCCGGCCCGGGTCTCCGGTTCGGCGGGCACGGGAAAAACGATTGTCGCACTGCATCGGGCGGCCTTTCTCGCGCGAAAGCATCCTCATTCCCGTGTGTTGCTGGCTACCTTCTCCGATACTCTGGCCATGGCCCTGCAAACGAGGGTGAAGCGCCTCACCAGCAACGAACCCAAACTTTCCGAGCGGCTGGAGGTGCACTCGTTGGAAGCTTTGGGGCAGCGACTCTACAAATTGCACGTGGGGCCTCTGAATATAGTCAGCCGCATGGCTCTGGTGGCGATGGTGAAGGCCGCGTCCGATGCAGTGGAAGGGCATTTGTTTTCCCTGACTTTTTTAATGACGGAATGGGACCAGGTGGTGGATGCCTGGCAGTTGAAGTCATGGGAGGCCTATCGGGACGTGGCCCGGTTGGGCCGCAAAACCCGACTGCCTGAACCGCAAAGGCAGGTGTTGTGGTCTATTTTCGAAAAGGTCCGGGCGGACCTGACAGGAGCCGGATTGGTGACGGGAGCGGAAGTATTTACCCAACTGGCGGAGAAGATGGGCCGTGCCAAAAATCTCCCTTTCGATTATCTGATAGTGGACGAAGCGCAGGATCTTTCCGTTTCCCAACTCCGGTTCTTTGCCGCAATGGGGGGCAGCCGTCCGAACGCCCTGTTCTTCGCTGGAGATCCGGGACAGCGGATATTCCAACAAAGCTTCTCATGGCTCGGACTCGGGGTGGATATCCGGGGCCGCTCGCGGACTCTGCGGGTGAACTATCGGACCTCCCACCAAATCCGCTCGCAGTCCGACCGCCTCCTGGGTCCTGAAATATCCGATGCTGATGGCAATGTGGAGGAACGGAAAGACACGATCTCCGTCTTCAATGGGCCCCCACCGGTCATATGTGTCGCCCAAGACGAAGCCGATGAGATCGAAGTGGTGGGCCAGTGGCTCCTCGCCCGGACTGGAGAGGGCGTGGTGCCGCACGAGATCGGGATATTTGTTCGTTCCGCCGCGCAACTGGAGCGGGCCAAATCCGCCGCAGCCAAGGCCGGACTACCCTGCAAGGTGCTCGATGATCATGTGGAAACGGTTTCCGGTAGTGCCTCGGTCTGCACCATGCACCTAGCGAAGGGATTGGAATTCCGGGCCGTGGTGGTCATGGCCTGCGACGATGAAGTGATCCCCCTGCAGGAACGGGTGGAGCAAGTCGGGGAAGACTCCGACCTCAAGGAAGTATATGACACGGAACGTCACCTCCTCTACGTTGCCTGCACCCGAGCCCGGGATTTCCTTTTGGTCACAGCGGCGGGACCCGCCTCGGAATTCCTGGATGATATGAGGCTTTAGTTAGTTAGGCGAGTCGGCCGATATCCCCAACCGATGAACTGGTGATCAAGCGGCTTAAAGTCTCCGCACGGGTGTAAAGCCTGCGATGGAGGCCTGGCAAGGGAATGATACCCACACAGTGCGGCCCCGTTCCAAAGTGTCAGGAGGCCGGGAGGGCGGCGGCTTGGAGGGCTTGGGTGAAGCGTTGGATCAGGTCGGTGGGGGATTCGAGGCCGGCGGAGATGCGGAGGAGGTTGCGGGGGACGCCGCAGGTGGCGGCCCAGTCGAGTTCCTGGTAGTGGGCGAGGAGGGTGTAGGGGCAGCAGAGGGAAAAGTTGGTGCCGAGGCTGGGGCCTTTGCTGAGGTGGAGGGCGTCGTAGAAGGCGCCG
>JAQGPD010000548.1 GCA_028293305.1 Verrucomicrobiales bacterium
AGCTGTCCGTCAGGGCGGACTTGAAGGTGGTGTAACCGGGGATGGCGGTGTTGTTGGTGAGCTTGGTGCTCTCCGCAACGGTGAAGCTGCTGTAGTCGTCGTTTTTGAAGCTGACCAACTGACCGAAGTCGATGTCCAGATTATTCAGCAAAAGCGTTAGATTCTGCGGCGAGGTGAAGGTCGAGGTGCCTCCGGACGAGGTGAAAAAGCGGATGGAGATGTCCATGCTCCAGGCAATGCTGCCGGCGGCCACGGACTGGGTGGGAAAGACAAAAATGGAGAAGGTCCCGGCATCCGTCAGGCCTTGGCTGTTGACGGTGCGGGCGATCATCAGGCTGTCCGTGCCTGGAGCGGCGTAACCGGTGCCGGCGGTGGGGGCGACCTCCATGCCGACTTCAATCGGTTGGCCCAAGCCGTTGTCACCGCGCATGATGAAGCGGGCGCTGTCCCCGACCTGCCACGTGTTTGTATTCGAGGTGGAACCGCCGACCGGCACCTCGGCCGTGGTGCCAATAATCTCGCGGACGACGGAATAAACTTGAAGAGTGGAAACGGCGGCGGATGCCACGCTTGCGGGGAGGACCAGCAAGGCTGTCAGCAGAGGGAGCTTCATTAAGGTTTGGAGGGATTTGCTTAAGTTTAAGCAAGTTACGACGAATTCCCATAATAAGCAAAAATATTGTATGTTTTACCTAAAATATTTCAGGTCCTATGAATTTTAGTTTAAGTAATTGAGTTTCAAGCGGCTCCGTTCAAATGAAATTGACAGGAATCGTTATTTTTGAACGGTATCAAGTCTTGGCGAAGTTGTATTTCTGAACACTTCGTCCGCGCACTTGGGTAATCGGCAGCGCATCAACGGGTTCCATTGATTGCTCGGTCCGTTAGGTGTGGAAATGCATGCTGTCAGCGATGGCTGGTGCTTCGATGAAGTCTCCGGCGGGGGGGAAGGTTGGTGGTGCGGAATGAACATAAAAAAGCCGCTTCCCGGGAAGGAAGCGGCATTGGCGGGCGCGGGGAAACCCGGCGGAGTTTTACTTCAGGATATCCGCGATCAGGGTGTGGGCTTGCCGGGCGCGGTCGCGGGCGGCGGGGACGGAGGCGGCGAGGCGTTTGGCGAGGTAATCCTTGGCCGCCCAGGCGGCTTTCACGCGGGCGAGGCCGGCGCCCGGCGCGAGGAAATCCTGGATGGAGATAAGCGCCTTTTCGCGGGTGGTTTCAGCACCAAGAAGATCTGTCAGGATGCCTTCCGCCTTGATGGAATAACCAATGACCAGCGTCGGGACTTCCGTGGAGAGCCCGGCCAGCGCCGCATGCATGCGTTCGGCCACGACGAAGTCACAGCGTGAGATGATGGCCTTGTATTCGCTGGCGCTGAGGTCGCCGCCGGCGAGACGGACGCGGGGATCATGCTGGAGGCGGCGCATGATTTCCGTGGCGAGCACGCGGTCCTCGTTTTTGGGAGCGGTCTCCTGCACGTGGGGGATGAGGATGATGTTGGCGTCGAGTTCGGAGCGCAGCCATTGGATGACTTCCAGCCAGGTTTCGACGTGGCGGCCGTCGTCGGATTTCATCCAGTGGCAGATGGCCTGGCTGGTCGACAAGGCGATGGTGGGCCGGCCTTCGGTGGTGCGGTGATGGGCGAAGAGGAGATCGCCCTCGGAGCGCTCGGGCTGGCCCAGGAGGAAGGCGGGGTCCGCCATGTGGTGGCAGCGTTCCGCGGGGAGCTTGAGGTCTTTGGTGATGTAGTTGAATGACGCCATTTCCCGGACGGTGATGACGGCGGCATGTTGGGCGAGGCCAATGAAGGCCTGGCGGTCGGCCTCGTTATTGAATGGGCCGATGGATTGGGCATGGATCACAAAAGGGACTCCCGCGGCGTGGGCGATCTTGAGAGGCTGGAGGTGGGTGAGGAGGGAGCGGTGCCCATACTCCGAGCAGAAGACGTCCCCGCCGCTGGCGATGGCGCAGGAGGCGTTCCGCAGTTCCTGGATGGCGGACTGGGCGTAGCGGTCGAGGAACGGCAGGAACTTTGTCAGGATTTTCCGGGCGCCCTTGGCGTAGAGCGGACGGATGGTGTAGTCCTGGATGAATTTGACGTCCGCACCGGCCATCCGGGTATTGTCGAAGTCGGGCTCGCGGTCGAGCACGGTGTAGGTGGAGCCGGGCAGCAACGCGCGGAGCTGAGAAATCGTGCTGACGACGAGGGCCTCGACGCCGTGATTTCGGAAACTGGTGATGCCGGTGATAACGATTTTTTTGTTCATGAATTTCGGTGCGTGGAGGAATGGGAAATGAGGGAGTCGTAGTGGCCGGCGAGGCGTGCCCCGATGGCTGGCCAGCCGAAGTGGTCCTGGGCGGTGCGCATGCCGTTTTCCTCAATGGACTGGCGCAGGGCTGGATCCGTGAGGGCGCGGGCGATGGCGGCGGCGAAGGAATCCGCTTCGTCGGCCAGAAGAATATTTTCGTTATGAACGAGGTCGAGTCCCTGGGCGCCGATGGTGGTGGAGACCACGGGAGTGCCGATGGCGAGGGACTCCACGATCTTCAAACGGGTGCCGCCGCCGATGCGGAGCGGGACCATTTGCACCCAGGCCTGGCGGTAGTAGGGGCGCACATCCGGGACGCTGCCGGTGACGGTGACGCCGGGACGGGACGCGTAGGCTTTGACTTCATCGATGGGATTTTTGCCGACGACGAGAATCCTAACCCCGGGAATCAGCTTCAATAACTGGTCGTGAATGCTTTCAAAAAACCACAGCAGCGCGTCGGTGTTGGGGCGATAATCCATCGCGCCGCAGAAAATCACCGTTGGCAGATCCGCGCGGGCATCCGGGGCGGCATCGGCGCGGAAGTAATCCAGATCCACGCCATTGGCGACCACCATGACAGGAGCGTTGGGGCTGATTTTTTCGTGGATGAAAACTTTGTCGTCAGGACCGCAGACGACCTCCAGCGCCGTGGTGCTTGCCATTTTGCGTTCGTAGAGCCGGAGTTTGAAATTGTTTTCCCAACGGAGAATGCGGTCTCGCAGCCCCGGTTTTTTCTGGGTGGCCTGCACCATGAGTTGGAACTGCAGATCCACGCGGCTGCGGTCCACCACATAGGGCGTGTGGTGGACATGGGGCAAAACGTAGGGCACCAGCACGAGGTCCACGATGTGCACAAGATCATAGCGGCCAGGTGTCAGGCGGCGATTGATGGCTTCTGAAATGTGAGGCTGCTGCCAGTGGTGGACGTTGCCGGGCAGGGGATTGAGAATGCGCTGGGGGAAAAGTTTTTGCCAGGGCGGATGCTCGAAGGGGATGAATTCCACCTCATTGCAGAACTCCTCGAAAATCGCCTTGGTGGCATCGGTGACTTCCGTGCCCTCCGTTTTCTCGATCAGCGCGACGAAGTCCACCTCGTGATGCAGCGCGAGGGCTTTGAGAAGATGGAATGTGCGCTGATAGGTGCCGCGATCGAGCGGCCATGGGGCGTATGGATAGAAAACGAGGAGTTTCATTGACAGGGCAGGGCGGCGGCGAAGAGGGGGGAAGTCCGGGATCGGTGTTAGTTATAACGGGCCCAGAGCCGGGCGTAGGCCGGCATGGCGGATGCCGCGTCGGGAATGGGTTCGAGAAATTGTTGTGATAGGAAGCGCCCGGAGGCGGATGCGGGATCCCACAGCAAAACGGAGAGTGTGTTGAACAAAGTCTCCCGGGGATAGCGGAAGCGGGATCCGGCATAACAAGCCGCCGGGCCGAAAGTCCGGAGCCGCAGCAGCGCGTTTTTGACGGCATGGGTTTCCGGACATTTGGTGAGGGGATCGAAGGCGTAGGACTCAGGCGTGGGGAAAGAGCGGCCGAGACGTTTTTCCTCCAGCCACGACCACACCTTCCAGGCGGTGGCGCAGACGCGGCGGTGGAGTGCGGCCAGGAGTTCGCGCGAGGCGCCATGCGGGGCGGGATGGAGTTTGAACGTGACGCCGGTGCTGTGGAATTCCAGGATGTCCGCCATGGGCAGGGCCGGCTCCGAAATCTCCAACAGGCGTTCGTGCCGGGTGAGGCAGCTCCAGTGATAGCGGCCGAGCGCGGCTAGGACGACGTCTCCGAGGGCCAGCTGGGCTTTGGCGATGTTGCGGGCGGTGAAATCGGCGTCCTCCTGACTGAAGTCGGATTTTGCCAGGCGCCCGGCGGCGAAGAGCAGGCCGGAGCATCGATTCATCAAAAGGCGCGTCGCCTCGTGCGCGGGAATGCGGCGGGCGTCGAGGTGATGCGCGCAGTTTTCGAGGATGTCGGCGGGACCTGTCACGACGCGGTGGCCGCTGACGAGGTCGTAGGAAAACATGGTGGTGGCGCCGGACCGGAGTTTTTCGAGAGATGTTATTTTGAATTCGACATCGATGCCGATGACCGGGGTCATGCGTTGTTCCAGGGCGTGGATGGCGGCGCCATAACGCTTTTCATTCAGCCGGGGCGAACCTTCGATGAGGAGGAAAAATTCCAAGTCATTGTAGGGAGCGTCGCCGTCCGCAGTGGAAAGCACGCCGCCTTCGCCGCGGCCGTATCCGCCTGCCAGGACGAGCGCTCGGAGCTGGTCGGCGGGCACGATGGCGCGGACCGCGCGGCCGAGTTCCTCACAAGTTTCCCGGATGCGGTTTTCCAGCGCATCGCTGCCGTCTCGGGTGTAGCGCGCGATGGGGGAAGCGGCGGACGCGGCGGGGCAAGGAGTTGTGAGGGTGGGGGTGGTCATGCGGGGTCCTCGCGGTGATAGTCTTTCCAACCCTGACGGAAACCGGCGAGGCGTCCATTGCGCTGGGCCCAGCGGATGCGGGCGGCGTGGAGGAGTTCACCGGCTTTGCCGTGGGAGAGGAGCCAGGGGATGTCTTTGCGGAGATCCGAGGCCCAGCCGAGAGCGACGGTTTTCCACAGGGAGAAGTCGGAGGCGCGTCCGGGCCAGGTGGCGGCCAGGGCCTTGGCATCACCGGCGGCGCGTTTTGCGGCCTGGGGCGCGGTGTAGTTATGACTATGCATGGCGACCGATTCCGGGACGTAGGTGATTTGATAGCCCTGCGCGGTGCACCAGCGGGTGTATTCGTCATCCTCGGCGTATTGCAGGTCCTCGCGGAAGCCGCGTTGTTGCCAGATGTCGCGGCGGAGACCGCTGCTGACCATGCTGAAGAAATGGTCCCATGAGGCGGATTCGCGTCGCTCGCCGAAGCAGCGGTCGTAGTCGTGGGCGAAGACACCCTGACAATCCGGACGCGGAATCTGGCGGGAAAATGCGGCGGCGGTTTTGGGATTTTGGAGCGCGTCGTAAAGCGGGCGGAGCCAGTGCGGGCCTTGGGGCGTGGCGTCGGCGTTGAGGAAAATAACGGTGTCGGATTTCGCCAGGGTCATGCCCTGGTTCATGACGCGGCTGGGGTTGTAATCGGACGACTTGATCTGGATGAAGTGCGCGGGCCGGGCGGCCTGGATGAGGGCGACCGAGTCGTCCGTGGAGCCGCTGTCGATGACGATGAGTTCGTGTGAGGGGAAGTCCTGCGCGGCCAGGGCGGGCAGGGTTTCCTTGAGCGCCCATCCCTCATTGAAGGAGCGCATGACAATGCTGACTAGCGGAATGCCGGTGGTCGTTGACGGGGTCATGGTCAAGGTCAGGCGACGGGTTTGGGAAGGGGTGCGGACGAGCGGAAACGGGCGGGGAGTTTTTGGCGGAGGCGATCCTTTTCCGCAGGTTCCAGGGCGATGGACCAGACTCCCGCGATGGCGGCGATGCCGGTGATGGCCATGCCGGTGAGGGAGGGCAGCCATTCCGCCTGGCCGAAGGCGGGGCCGAGGATGAGGCGGCACGCGAGACCTGTCAGGAGCATGGGGACGCAGGCCAGGAGCGGGCGCAGGAGCGTGGCGCGGAAGAGGGCGGTTTTGGTTAGTTCCGTTTCCTCGGCGGCCCAGCGCCAGAGGACGAACCAGCCGAAGAGGACGGTCGGAAGCACGGAGCCGGCGGCCACGCCGATGATGGCGTCGTGTCCCCAGTTTCTGTTAACCAGGATGAGGGTGAGGCCCACGCTGAAGAGGATATTGAGTCCGGCTTCGCCCAGTCCCTGCCACATGAGGCGGCGTTCCTGACCGCACATCATGAACATTTTCTTGAATACGAGATGGGTGAGGGCGAGATGGAAATACCAAAAGAGGAGGATCTCGCCGACGACGAGGGTGGACATGGCGGGCGTTTTTTCTCCTGTCAGGATGCGGACCAGAATGTCGAGGTAAAGCGCGCCGCCGACGTAAAGCGGAGCGGCGACCAGAACTGTCAGGCGCAGGCCTTTCAGCAGCATGGCGCGGAGGGCGTCCTTGCGGCCGCCGGCGTGGAAGTAGGCGGCGGCGGGGGAAAGGGCGTCGGCGATTTGTTTGGTGATGATGCCGAACATTTCGCCCGCTTTTCCGCCGGCCTGATAAAGGGCGACGGCGGGGAGGCCGACGACGGCACCGACCACGATCTGGTCGGTTTTGTTGCGGAGGAGATTGCTGATCATGTTCACCCAGGCGAAGAGGGAGAACTTGCCGGTCGAAAACAGTTCCCGCTTACAAAACAGGCTGGGGCGGATGCGGACTTCCGGCATGGCGCGGAGGGCGGCCCAGCCGGCGAGGAGGTCGGGGACGAGCACACAGCCGAGGGCGATCATGAACACCGCCATGAGACTCCAGTGCAGCCAGAGCGCGAGGGCCAGGAGCGAGGCATTGGCGACGAGGCCGAGCATGGCGATGCGGTTGGCGGTCTGGATTTGTTGGAGTCCGCGCAGGACCTCCGGAAAAATGCCCATCGGAAATCCGAGGGCCATGCCGCCGAAAAAGAGGACGGTGACCGGGCGGTAGAGATCCTGTTTGTCCGCCGCCACGCCGAGCCAGCCCAGGAGGGGTCCTGACATATACCAGCCGAGGGCTCCGATGATCACCGCCGCGCCGAGGTAGAAGAAAAAGATGGTGCTGAGGGCGCGGCTGAGTTTGTCCCAGTCCTTTTTCGCCAAGCCCTCGGCGACCCGTTTCTGGGCGGCATAACCAAAACCGAAATCCAACAGGATGCCGTAACCGAAGACACTCCAAAGCAGCGACCAGAACCCGAAGTCCTCCTTGCTGAGCCCTTGATAGAGCATGCGGAAGGTGACCAGGCCGAGGATGATGCGCAGGAGCGTGCGGCCGTAGTTCGACAGCGCTCCGAGCCAGGCGGCTTTTTTGACGTCTTCGGTGTTCATGGTTATTTGGGCCAGCGGCGTTGGGCGGATTGCTCCGCAAGTTGGTAAATGGATTCCAGCCGTTCGCAGATGCGGCTCCAGTCATATTCCGCCAGGGCTTCCGCGCGGCCGGCTTCGCCGAGGGATTGGCGGAGGGCGGGGTTGGCGTGCAGAGTTGTCAGGTGGGCGGCGAGCTGATCGGCGGCGGTGGCGGAATCGGGGTCGAAAAAGAGGCCGGTTTTATCTTCGGTGATGAGGGATTGGAGGCCGCCGACTTTGCTGGCGATCACCGCGCGGCCGGCACACCAGGCCTCGAGGACAACAATGCCGAAGGGCTCGTGGCGCGAGGAGAGGACGAAGGCATCGGCGGCATGATAGGCATCCACCAGCGATCCGCTTTCGTTGGACAGGCCGGGGATGAGGGTGACGGCTTCGGATAGGCTGTTAGTGGCGATGAATTCGCGCAATTTGGCGGCGTAGGCGGGCTGGGTCTCCGGGCCGATGAGGATGAGTCGGGCGGTGGGCGTGGCGGCGTGGAATTTCGCGAAGGCTTCCAGCAGACCCAGCTGATTTTTCTGGGTGTCGATGCGGCTGATTTTGACGATCAGGAAGGCGTCGGCGGGGATGTTATGGTGTGCCCGGAAGCGGGCGCCGTCACCGGTTAGGAAGCGTTGGCAATCGACGCCGTTGGGAAGGTAACTGACGCGGTCGTGGGGCAGGGCGGCGCGGGCCTTTTCCGCTTCCGAAGCTCCGACGCAGATGACGTGGTCCGCGTCGTCGAGGACCTTGCGGGCACCGAGCAGGGCGCCGAAGGGTTTGCCCCATTCGATCTTGCCCTGGATGGGTTTGGTGAGGTCCGATAGTTCCGCGGCGGGGACGTCGTAGATGCCGCCGTGGAGGGAAACGACGTAGGGTTTTTTGCGGAGGCGGGCGGCGGTGCGCACGGTGCCGCCGAGGCGTTTGAGGGCGTGGGCGTGGAAGAGGCGGACGTCCGGCTTCTTCAGCAGGGCCCGCAGGAGGGCGATCGATAGCAAGTTTCCGCCCTTCTTGTCCATGGCCGCTTTTTGTTCCGCGGAGAGGCCGAAGAATGGATAGAGATGAGGATAGCGGTCCACGGGAATGCCGGCGATGTCGTCGTGCGCCTGGTGGGCGAGGGCCATGGAGGTGATGATGACAGGATCAAAACCGGCGGCTTTTTGTTGCTTTGAAATCTCCAGCACCACCGTCTCAGTGCCGCCCCATTCGTGCGCCACGAATCGGCGGGGCACGTGGATGATGGTGCGGTTGGAGCTGGCGGGGTCGGGACTCATGCGGGACGTGGCGGTGGGGAAAGGTGTCAGGATTTTGTGTTCCAGGAAAGTGTCAGGCGATGCCGGCGGGTTCCGGTTTCGGCTGTGGTTGAGTTTTGGTTGGGCCGCCTTTTTTGGCGGCGTGCATGATGACGGCGGCGTCCATGAGGTGGCAGATGTGAGGGATGTGGGTCACGTCGGCGGGCACTTCATCGTGGCTGCTGAAGAGCGTGGCGTAGCTTTGCGGATCCGTCGGATGATAGCCGTGCATGGCGCGGATGGGGCGCTCGCCCATGTGGCTGGGGACGATGAGCACGCCTTCCTGCGCCAGCCAGATGAGCTGGCCGAAGGAGCCGTCCTCAAAGAAGGCGCGGTAGTGGCGCAGCTCCTCCTCGGGGAGGGTGCGGCCTTCCGGCACCTGGTCTAGCACGGCGGTGATGCGTTCCTTCACGCCGGGTTTCAGGAACCAGAAGCGTGCCATGGTGCTGTCATAAACGACGGCGTAATCCACGCCCATTTCCAGGCCTAACGGATCGATTTTCGCGCGGAGGTCCAGGAGGCGGTCGCAGTTCGCCATGCCGTGGTCGCTGAAGACGTGGAGCTTGACAGTGCGGTAATGTTTTTTGGCGGTGTCCATGACCTGGGTGATCCAGCGTTCATAGTGATCCAGCTTCTCGCCGATCTGCGGAGAATCATTGCCGACCATGTGGAGGAGGCCATCCAGACCGGCCCAGTATTGGAAGGCGAAGTCGATGCGCTCGCTTTCGATATCGGCCAGGAGCACGTTGAGATTGTGCTCCTCGGGGTTGGTGGGTTCGGTGACAAAGTAGGGAACTTTCGCGGCTTCGAGGCGGTCGAAAATGTTGGGGCCGCGGTTCATGCCCTTGGGTTTGAGCGGGCTCTTTTTCTCCGTGAAATCGAAGAGATGGATGTAGCGGAAGGGGATGTTATAAAGATCGAAGTAACCGCGGAACTTCAGTTGGACTTTGACGAATTTCGTCAGGAAGCGGCGGAAGATGCGGCGGCCTGTGATGGCGGTGGGAAGCCAGCGGAGGGGACGCAGGGAACGGAAGGGGGACTGCGCGGGATTGTAGACGAAGTAGCACCAGTTGAGGTGCTCGTCCGGCCAGCGTCCTGACAGGATGGAGGGCACGCAGGTGGCGCTGTAGCCGAAGACGCTTTCCAGGCGTTTGCGGTGGGGCGCTAGGGTTTGGAGAAAGGGGCGGTCCTTGACGATTTCCCAACCGCAGGCGTCGATCATGATGAATAGTGAGAGTTCGTCTTTCATGGGGTGGGTTGGGTTAGGGACGTGATGGCGGTGAGGAGCTCGGTGGGGCTGAAGGGTTTTGTCAGGAAAAGGGCGGCGCCGCTTTCCTGGGCCTGTTGGCGGGTGAGAGACTGGCCGCGCGCGGTGAGCATGATGACCGGGACGTGGGCGGTGGCGGGGTTCGTTTTCAGGGACTGGAGGGCTGTCAGGCCGTCCATGACGGGCATGATGACATCGAGGATGAAGAGCTCCGGAACCTCCTGCGCGGCGGCGGTCAGGACGGCGGCGCCATCCGTGCAGGGCGTCCAGGTGTGCCCGCCTTTGCGCAGGGTCATTTCCAACAGGCGGAGCATGTGGGCGGAGTCTTCGGCGATGATGAGGCGGGCCATGGATGGTGTTAGTCAGGGAGGGATTCCCGGGTGATGATGAGGAAGGTCTGGTCATCCGCCTGGGCGGTGGAGGGACCTTCCGAAGGGATGCAGCCGATTTGTTGGAGGAGGGCGGCTTTGAGGTCATCCGCGGAGCCATGGCCCGGGGCGTGGGCGGCCATCCAGGCGGCGGCGTCCTCGGGGGCGGGGAAGGGGCTGCGGCCGTCGCGGGGGTCGATGAGACCGTCCGAGTAGGCCAGGAGGCGGGCGCCGGGGAGGAAGGGAACGCTGAATTCCTGACAAGCCGGATTTCTGTCCAGGCCCAGCGGCGCCATGGTCGGTTCCGCGCTGACGACGGTGCCGTCAGGGAGGGAGACGAGCACGGGACAATGGCCGGCATTGGCGATGCGGACCACGCCGAGGTGAAGGTCCACGACGCCGATGGCTGCGGTGACAAACATTTCCAGGCGGTCCAGATCGTCGTAAAGCAGGCGGCCGGCGCGTTCCATGGCGCGGGCTGGGGTTTGGTGCAGTTGATTCAGGGAGCGGAAAACCGAGCGCGTGACGGCGGCCATCATGGAGGCGCCGACGCCTTTTCCCATAACATCTCCGACCACGAAGAAAAAGCCGAGGTTGTTCCAGGGGATGACGTCGTAAAAGTCCCCACCCACGGTTAGGGCGCTTTCGCAATGGCCGGCCAGGGTCAGGCCCGGGATGACGGGGAGGCGGTAGGGCAGGAGGGAGCGTTGGATCTCCGCGGCGAGTTCGAGTTCGCGGTGGGCGATGCTGGCTTTGATGGCGCTTTCCGCGTGGCGGCGGCTGAGGACCTGCTGGGTGAAAAACTCCGCGAAGGTGTGGATGATATTCACCTGACCGGCATCCAGCGGGGTGCTGGAATGATGGCGGCCGATGCTGAGAACACCCATCAATTCATCCTCGTTGAAGAACGGGTGGATGAGTCCCGCCTGGGGTTGGCCGGACGGGCGGGCGGGGTCCGCCTCTATCCAATGATCCTGACGGGTGGCGACGGCGATATTTTCAAAAGGCACGGGGCTCTGACCAAGGCGGCAGGCTTCCGGGGACTCGCAGCCGTTGGCGGCGATGGTGGTGAGGTCCTCTCCGGAGACCACGCGGAGCATGCCGCAATCCGCGCCGGTGACGGTGACGAGATGTTGGAGAAGGCGGTTCGCGAAATCTGTCAGGCTGACGCATTGGCGGGCTTCGGCGGTGAAGCGGAAAATGGCGGAGAGGCTTTCATAACAAGCGGACAGCTCCTCCGTCATGGCGTCCAGGATTTCCTCCTGCGCGGGATCGGGGACGGTGGCGGCGGCGACTGCGGGGGCGGGCGCGGCGGCCGGGGGCAGGCCTTCGAAAGCGCGCTCCAATGTCAGGATATTCAGGCAGGGGTGACGTTGATAGGACCGGCTGCTGGTCAGGGCCTCCATGATGAAAAGACCGCGGCCCGACTCCGCGTCGTCGTCCGGCAGGGAGACCTCATCCGGCCAGGTGAAACCTTCCGTGCGGTCGGTGAGGCGGGCGGTGACGCGATTTTTAAAGATGAAGATTTCGATGTCCAGGACTTGATCCGGATCGTCCTCGCCGCCGTGGAGGGCGACGTTGTTTCCGGCTTCCGCCAGGAGCAGTTCCCAGGCACCGAGGTCCTCCTCCGGCAGGCCGGCGGTGCCCAGAAAGGCACGCGCTTCCTGACCGGCGGTGCGGATGGCGGCGAGCGTGGGGTGGCCTGACCAAAGCCAGAGCCTGCCCTCCTCGGCACAGGGGAGCCCGGAGGGAGTCGATGCGGCGGTTAGGGAAAATGACATCGATTAGGCGACGATTTCGAAGACGCGGTGGAGGCGGGTCATTTCCAGGACTTGAATGATCGTGGGCTTGGGGGAGAGCAGGCGGAAACGGCCGCCGCGTTCCGAGGCGAGTTTCTGGAGGGAGATGAGGGCGCCGAGGCCGCTGGAGTCGAGGAAGTCGAGCGCGGAGCAGTTGAAGTCGATGTGCTTGAGTTCCGGGGGGAACTGGAGGCGGACCTTGTTCTTGGTTTCGTTGGCGGTGCCGGCGGTGAGCTCCCGGACGTCCGAGATGGTGAGGGAGTGTTCGTTATTGGTGATGTTCATGGGATGGATTCGTCTTATGCTAGTGGAGGGTGGTCAGGCCATGGCGGATGGTTTTCCAACGCCAGGAGGCGGTGGGCTGACAGGCAAACAGAGCGGCGTGGGCGCGGGCGGCATCGTCCCAGGGAGGGCGGCAGCCTTCCGCCTCCGGAGCGGTGAAAAGGCCGGGGGCGGTGTGGAGCCAGAGTTGTTCGAATTCGCCGTCCAGCAGGGTGGCTTCCTCAGGGGTCAGGGGAGGATTTCCCGTCCAGGCGAAGTGGCCGGTGACGATGCGCCACAAGGTCGGCCAGCGGCGGAGCACGCCGGGGAGCGTGGGGATTTCCTGCCAGGTGATCACGCGCTGGGCGAGGCCCGGGTCGTGGGGCAGGACGGCGGTGCGGGTGGTCAGGAAAGGCTGGTGCCGGATGAGGGAGAGGAGGGCGGCGGGGACGAGGATGGGACTTGTCAGGATGAGGAAGAAAAGTGCCAGGGCGCGGGCGGGAAGGGAGGTCGCGGATTCGTGGGGATGGTCCAGCGGCGAGAGC
>JAQGPD010000569.1 GCA_028293305.1 Verrucomicrobiales bacterium
CACCAAAGGGTCATCCGTCAGGTGCCAGCCGCCCATGGCGACGGCGGTGTTGCTGCCATTGAAAATCTCCAGCCAATCGCTCCGGTCCAGGTCCTCGTCCTCGTAGGAACCTCCATTTTCCGCCACAAATTCCGTGATGACCGGCCCGCCGGTGACGATGGTCGCGGCCGGCGTGGTGGAGACCCGGAGGGAATCGATGGAGATTTCCTGCGAACCGCCCGACGTGGTCCGGGCCGTGAACGCGGCGCGGTCGCCCACGGTTGGCTGGAATCCCGGAACGGGAATGGCGGAGCCGATGCTCACGCCGTTCCATGAGATGGAAAGGCCGGTGGTGCCCCACTGGATGCTGACATTCCTATAGGTGTCGTCGGAGGCAAAAGTCTGTGGATAGCTAACCAACTTCACCCGGTTGGCATAGACCACGATCTGCCCCTGACTTCCCCCCGGCGCCGGGTCCACGTCGGTTTCCCACGCGATTTCCAATCCCTTCGGCAAGGCAAAACCCAGTTCCCCGTCGCCATCGCCCTCGGGTATTTCCCCAAACCCCACCGTGAATCCGCCGCCGGGCGTGCCGGCGTGTTTGAGCTTCAGCGTGAAGCTGATCGTGAGGGCGCTGACATCCAGGCCGGGATCGATCTCCGGTATTTTAAAAGACGACACGGAATTCAGCACTCCATCCGCCGTCAGGCGGAGCGCGCTCGACTGGATGGCGGCCACCGGGACGGGCGGATCTCCCATGGTGGTGCTGGAGAGAGTGGATCCGTCATTCCAAGCCCCCGAGCCCGCCACCAGTCCATCGGCATACGTGAAAAGCTGATTGCCGGTCGCGGGATACGCCGCGGCGACGGTGGAACCGGCACCTGCCGTGAGGAAGCCCGCCGCCAGCAAAGACCTCAGGCTGGACAAAACCCGTCGCGGGCGGAGGCGGTGCCGGGGCGCGGCAAGGGGGGCAAAATCACTCATCAGGGCTAAAAATTAGGGGTGGGAAAACACAGACTACCAGAAAACCGCCGGACATGGAAAGCATAAAGGAATGACCACCAACCCGCGCATCAATGGCGCCTGCCGGAGGGTTGGCCGGGGATTCCTGTCCGCCGGGAAATCCCGGGCTCAGAGAGGCACGGCGGAATTCCCAATCGGATCAGCTAACAACGAAACCTGGCGGCCCCGTTTCCCCTTCCACAAAAACCAATCCCCCAGCGGCCACGATCGCCTCCTGACGACGCACCTCTGACAAATGTTCGCCGCATCCTGACAACAAGAGCCTGACAATCGCCCGCGCACGCCGCGCAGCCCCCTATCAATTCCGTTTCACACGGAAGAATAGTTTGGGATCGGCAGTGAAGGCTCCGATGGCTTTGGCAGTGTAGTTCGGCGGAGAGCCGGTGATGGTGAAGGTGGCGGCGGTGGTCAGGGTGGTCCAAGGGCCGAGTTCCAGATCGTTGGTTTTTTGGAGAACGATGGTGCCGGGGATGCCAAGCCTTGAAGTGAACGGCATGACCAAATCGTTGCCCACGCGGGAGGTGGAGGTGATGGTGGGTTTCAGTTCCAACAAAGGAGCGGGCGTTGTGGGGCTGAGTTCGCTGATGTCGAAGGCACCGGTGGAATACGTGGTGGCCCGGGTGTGGCCGCCGGGGGCATACACGCGGAGGAGGGCCTGACCGGAACTGATGGTGTAAAGATTTCCCGCGCTATCAAAGGCTATATCACGCGCGACGATGGTCGTGGGGGAGGTGTAGAGGAGAATGTGCGTGGCGTAATCGATTTTCCCGTCCTGGGTTTTGACCAGGTGGATCGCGTTGTCGGAACGGCGCAGGACAGCGAGCCAGTTGTCGTTGGACACATCGCAGGCGACCGATTCCAAGAAGGGATCCACCACCGTATTATCCAGGGAATAGGCGCGGAAGGCGGCCAGGGAACCTGTGTTGGTGACCTCGGGATGGGACGTGGTGGGCGAGCCAAAAGGAGTGAGGGCGAAGATCCCGGACTCCAGACCCGAGGAGCGGCGCTGGAGCTTGAAGAACGTGCCGTCGGGCGAGCGGCAGAGGTCGCAGGTCTGGCCCGCGAAGCCGATGCCGATGCTATTGCCCTGGATTCCAGCCGCGGAGGCGACCATTGTAGGGGCATTGGCCATGGGCAGCGGCTCATTGTTCATTTCCCATAACCAAATGCTGTTGCGCATTGATTGGCCGGTGGCGGCGGGATCGGATTGCAGATCCTGGTCCACGACCCAGACTTTCAGATTGCCATCCGTCTCCGTGCCTTCGGTGACGACCGCGGCGATGCTGCCGTGCAGACCCTGCGATCCAGTGGCGCCGGCGATGGGGAAAATGGAACCCGGGGGTCCGCCGAGGATATTTTTACCATTGGCGACATTGCCGTCGGTTTTGTAAACGGAACCCCGGGTTTTGCTGAAATCCGCTATGAACAAATCGCCATTTTCGCCCACCGTCAGGCGGTAGGGGCTGTCGGTGCCATTGATGGTCAGGAGATCCGCCGCCGCCGTGCTGGTGTTGGCATCGAATGTCAGGCCCCCCGTCAACGGGCCGGAACCGAGCGCCGTGGCGGAGAAGTCGGGATTCAAAACATAAATGCCTTCCGCCATGTCCGCACGCGGCGTGACGGGAGGAGTGACGGCGGGGGCGGCCGTTCCGGGAGTGCCCAGCGAGGCATAAATGCGGCCGAACAAGGGCCCGGTGGCGGGGAAACGATTCACCGCAATCCCGCGGCCGTTGGCGAATTTCACCAGGTCGTTGCTGTCCTGGGTGATGGGTTGCAGGACGCCGGATTTCCAACCCGGACCCGCGTTTTTCTCCACCTCGATGCGGAAGCTGCTGAACCCCGCCTTGCTGAAGGTCTTCAGGCCCGCCGGTTCCGGACTGGTGCCCAGAACGAGGGTGCTGGCCCCGTCATTGAAAATAACCTTCACCGTGTCCGCCGATTCGTTCAATACAAAGCTGACGGAATCCCCGGTGACCGTCACGGCGGAGGCATAAGGGGCAGCCGAGGAAATGGGGGCTACCAACAACACCGCCAGCGCGGTCAGGGACAGAATCGGGGTTTTCATAGGGGTGATTGGAAGCGGATTGAGTGCCGGACGAAAAGGATAATCTCGACCGGTTGATGGAATTCGGACGTCCGCCTCGCGGTTTTGGATAGGCGGGCGATTTAAAAGTAGAAGTTCAGAAATATGGGAATCCGGCCCCGCCGGCGGCTGGCCATGTCAGGAACCCGCAGGCGATGCCGGTTTACCTGCACGGCTCCATAACGCAAAGCCCGCTGGTTCAATGATATTTGTCTAGCACACCGGCGCGACATGAGCCGCGTCACGGCCGGGACTGGCGGCTGGAAATGCGGAAATGCACCTCCAGCCCGCCCGCGGTCGGTCAGGCTTTCCGGCGGCGCAGGGAGGCGGCTCCCAGAATCGCCGCCAGCGTGAGGACGGAGCCGGAGGGCTCGGGGACGGTGACCAGGCTGACTCCGTCGAAATAAGCGGTGGTCGCGGTGGCTCCCAGCGCGGATCCCAAAACAATGGTGTCCCACGAGGCTGCGGTGGCTCCTGCGAGGGAACGGCTCAGAATTCCATCCACATAGAAGTTTATGGAAGTGCCGTCCGCCAGCCGCTCAATGCCGAATTGATGCCACCCGATGGAGCGGGAAGGGGTGCCGACCCCATCAAGATTGAACCATCCGGCGGAGGTGCCGAATGTCAGGCGCGCCTGGTATTTGGTGGCATTGAAGGTCTCGCCGGCGAGAGTGACGCTGTTATAGCGGCCAATGGCCAAAAGCTGGGCCAGTGCGCCGGTGGCTGCGGTCCCTCCATTGGGCAGGCCGGCGCCGCCGCTGTAACCGCGGACCTCGGCGAACTCGCGGGTGGAGCCGCCGTCATCGTAGAAATAATAGGAGAATATGGACGCGCCTTCGACTTCCGAGCCCCCGTTATCGTCGATGATGTTGTGGTGCATGCGGTCGGTGGTGTTATCCACGGCCGCGCTGTAGGTGCCCACCACCGGAACCACGTTTTGGGAAGTCGAGATCGTCAGGGGACTTGGCGTTGCCGCCGTCGAAGTCCAGTTCGCCAGGGTGCCGCTTTCAAAATCGTCCGAGAAAACAACGGCTGCCCGTGCGGCGGCGACCGGACTCATGAGCACCAGGCCAAAAAGAAGCGTTTTTTTCATAGCGGATAGCGGGTAGGGAAAAAGTGATACGCCTTCTGGAGAATCCGTCACCCGGAATGCCCCAGGACGCCCTTCAACCTCCCCCCGCAAGTTCATGTGTCAATTTGCAAAATTAATGCTTATCCAACTTTTTCGCATCCCTTCCGCATTTTTTTCCATGCACCGCCGGGCGTTCAAAAATATTCCCTCCGCACCGCGCCTTGACCGGCGGCGCGGCGGGCCTTAGGCATGGCGGCTGGCACGACGCCTGCCTTCCCTGCCCCGCATCCCATGGTCTCGATCCATATCCGCAACCTGACAAAAAACTTCGGGAGCATGGTGGCTCTTGACAATATCAACCTAACCATCGGTTCCGGGGAAATGTTTTTCCTCCTCGGCCCCAGCGGTTGTGGAAAGACCACCCTGCTGCGCCACATCGCCGGATTCTACACCCCGGATAAAGGCCACATCCTCTTTGATGAAAAGGACATCACCCACGTCCCGGCCCACAAGCGGAACACCGCCATGATGTTCCAAAGCTACGCGCTCTGGCCGCACCTCACCGTGGGCGAGAACGTCGCCTTTGGCCTGGTGGAACGGAAGTTGGGCCGCGCGGAAATCGGGAAACGCGTCCAGGAAAGTCTGCGCATGGTCAGAATGGGCCCTCTCGAAGACCGCAAAATCAACCAACTCTCCGGCGGCCAGCAACAACGCGTCGCCCTCGCGCGCTCCATCGCGGTGCGTCCGGACGCCCTGCTCCTGGACGAGCCCCTATCCAATCTGGACGCGAAGCTGCGCCTGGAGATGCGCTCGGAAATCCGCCGCATCTGCAAGGAATTCGGCGTCACCGCGGTCTATGTCACGCATGACCAAAAGGAAGCCCTGCACCTGGCGGACCGCATGGCGGTGATGGAAAAAGGCGTTATCAGCCAGGTGGGCGGCCCGCGCGATATTTTCCGCTCCCCGCGCACCGCCTCGGTGGCTTCATTCATCGGCGAGGCGAATTTTCTGGACGCGGAAATGATCGCCCCCGCCGCCCCCGGATCGCTGGCGACGGTGCGCACCGCCCACGGCATTTTCGCCGGGCGCCTGACAGATCCGGATTGGCAACCCGCCGCCACGGAAAAAGTCCAGCTTTGCCTGCGCCCGGAAGCCCTCCGCCTCACCACCACCCCGGCCCCCGCCAACCTCATCGCCGGCTCCCTGACAGATTCCGTCTACCTCGGCGAGCTGGCGCAATACACCGTGCGCGATGCCGCGGGAAATGTGTTCCACCTTTCGGAATTGAACCCCGCCCTGCTCCGTCAGGCGGACCAATCCCCGGTCACCCTGACCATCGATCCCGACGACGTCATGATCCTCCGGGTTTGATCCGCCCCACGGCCATCCTTCCTTTCCACGTCATCCTACCATGGGCCGCTATCTGATAGTATTCCTCGCCTTGATCGCCGTCATCGCCGCTCCCGTGCTGATGAAACCGGAGACCAGCGCCCGCACCCGCGACTTCGCCGCCAACAACCGGCTGGTCATCGTGACGCCCCACCTGGAGTCCATCCGCAACGAATTCGAGAGTGCCTTCCAGCGTTGGATGAAGGAAAAATACAACCGTGCCGTCGTCATCGACTGGCGCGTCCCCGGCGGCACCACGGAGATCGGAAAAGTGGTCACCAGCGAATACCGCGCGGCCTTGGAATACTATTGGAAAAAAAACCGCAAGGACCCCTGGGACGACCGTCTGGGCATGGTTTTCACCGACCCCAAGGACACCACGGAAGCCAGGAAAGTCTTCACCGCCTCCAACATCGGCATCGGCATGGACCTCTTTTTCGGAGGCGGCACCCCGGACTTCGCGGCCATGAAAAAAAGTGGTTATCTCGTCCCCGGCGATGCCGCCGCCGGCACCGGCATCCTGGGCGTGAAGGCGGCGCATCCCGACTGGTTCGGCGACAACGCCATCCCCGCCAAATCCGCCGGCGAGACCTACACCGACCCGGATTTCGGCTGGGTCGGGGCCTGCCTGTCATCCTTTGGAATTTGTTATAATCTCGACTTCCATCAACGCCGCGGCTACACCGACCTGCCCTCCCAATGGGCCGACCTGACGAATCCACGCTATGAAAACCAGATCGCCCTGGCCGACCCTGGCAAGAGCGGCACCGTCGTCAAAATGATGGAGACCATTCTCCAGCAGGCCATGCAGGAATCCGCCCGCGGCATTGAGGAAGGTCCGGCGCGCAAAACGGCGCTGGAAGCCGGTTGGATCAAAGGCATGACGCTCATCCAACGCATCGGCGCCAATGCCAGGTATTGGACCGACAGCTCCGCCAAGATCCCGCTGGACGTCTGCGAGGGCGAAGCCGCCGCCGGCATGTGCATCGATTTTTATGCCAGGAATTACATCCAGCGGCTGGAGGAGGCGAATGGCTCCAGCCGCCTCGGATTCATCCTGCCCTCCGGCGGCACCACGCCGAGCGTGGATCCCATCGCCTTGTTCCGCGGCGCGCCGAATCCGGAGCTGGCGACCCGGTTCATCGAGTTCGTCCTCAGCATGGAAGGCCAGCGCCTCTGGGCCTACAAATCCGGCGAGCCCGGCGGCCCGCAGCGCAGCGCCCTGCGGCGGCTTCCCATCCGCAAGGATTATTACGTCCCGGAGCACCTCGTCCACGGCAGCGATCCCGGCATCCTGCCCTACGCCACCGGCACCTCCCTGACATATGATCCCGCGCTCACCAGCAGCAGCTTCAGCGCCATCCGCCTGGTCATCCGCGCCATGTGCCTGGATACGCATGAGGAGCTGAAAACCGCCTGGTCCGCCTTGATCGAACACGGCTTCCCGCCCCAGGCCACCGCCGCCTTCGGCGACCTCACCCACATCCGTTATGCCACCGTCACCCGCGACATGACGGAAAAACTCAACCTCCGCGACGGCCTCATCACCGCCGAACTCAGCCGCGTCCTCGCCCAGCAGTTCCGCCAGCAATACGAACACGCCACCAAACTCGCCCGGCAGGGACTGTAAAACTTTCTAACAATGGAAAAGCCAGGCATTCTTATCCCAGCTTTGGGCGGAGCACTGGCCGCCGGAGGATGTGCACTCCTGCTTGTGGCTACGATTGATTCATATCATGCGAATCTATGGCCAGGAACATTTTCCGGCGAGCACCTGTTCGAGCACGCCCTCGGCCTGATCCTTGCCCTGAGTCTGTTTGTGGGATTTCCCGCGGGTTTGGTGATTTCCTTTCTTTCAATCCGCGCCTTCCCATTTAGCTCACTGGTCTGGGAAGCACCGGCAGCTGCATTTACCGGGGCCATTTGTGGCCTTTCTGCAGTTTATGCACCAGCATTTGGACATTGGGGCAAAAACCTGATTGCAGGCGATTTTTTCATTTTGGTCGCGGGGTTGTCTGTCGCAGTGGGCGGCATGGCAAACGCTCTATTCCTCGCGAAAAACTGCCGGGCTTTTCGCTCAAAGTCGATATGATTAATCGCATCCTTTCCTTATTATTCGTATGATTCGACGCCTTCCCTCCTACGGATTCCTCCTGTTCATCATGGTGGTGATGGGATGTTTCTTTATCTATCCCATTTTCAACACCCTTCGTGAAGCCTTCACCAAACCGGGCGGCGGCTTCACCATGGAATATGTTGGCCAGATTTTCAGCAATCCGCTCTACCGCGAAGGTCTGCTGAATGCCCTGAAAATGGCCGCCGGCAGCACCATCGGAGCCATGATCCTGGCCCTGCCGCTCGCCGTCCTGAGCGCCCGGTTTTCCTTTCCCGGCAAGGCTTTTCTGGGAGCGCTGGTCCTGGTGCCGCTCATCCTGCCGCCCTTTGTCGGCACCATTGGCGTGAAACAAATCCTGGGCCAGCACGGCGCGCTCAACTCCCTCCTCATGCCTGGTCAAATCGCCGCCGGCACTCCGAT
>JAQGPD010000595.1 GCA_028293305.1 Verrucomicrobiales bacterium
CGATCCTTGATAGGCAGCGGATCAAAGACCGGCGGAGTCAGGTGGATCATCCGCGCGCCGCCCGCCACGACCTTGTCATGCAGTCGCTTCATGCCGTTCCGGAACGCCTCCGCGCGCGCTTCATCGGGTGGATAATAAATCCCGTCATTCATGCCATAACACGCCAGCACCAGCTCCGGTTTGGTCTTTGCCAGCACCCGGTCCAGCCGCTCATGCAGGTCCGGCCGCGGAAATTGTCCGCCCGCATGTCCCTCCTCGCTCCGCCCGGAAACCGTCTCACTGCCCAGGCCAAGCGACATGATCACATAGTGAACCGATGGCTCCCGCGCAATCAACGCGGCCTCGATAATCTCCACATAGCCGCCCGCGTGGGTGATGCTGTCCCCGAGAAAAAGGATGCGCTTCTCCGACGGGAGTTCGCCCGCAAAAGTTGTCAGGATAAAAATCGGAAACAGCAGAAGGTATCGCCACATGGGCGGCATCATGCCGAAAATCCGCCCGGGTGGGAAGAGAAGGATTGAGGAATTCCACGAGCCATGCGCCGGCGATCCAACCGCACTCCAGCAAGGTTAATTGACATTCTGAATTAAAGTCGTCCAAATCTACACCATTCCAGTAGAATTTAGTTGCGCGCCACATTTTCGGGTGCATGATGCCTCACGGACACGACCCGGAACCGCACCAGCGGACAGAGACGTGCCGTCCATTTTGATCTCCGCGGCACGGACAAGCCGGCCTGCGGAAGATGGCAAATAACCTCTTCACCGCCCCGCGGCCACGTCACCGGATGACGCCGCACGGCCCTTTTGCTGACCCCATGTCTTTTCCAGTCAAACATCCTGTCCCCTTCACCGCCGCCGCCGTCTTTCTGTCCGCCGGATTTGCCCTTTCCGCCCATTTCCAATGGGGAGGCGGCAGCTCCGACCTCACCGACGGAGCCGCCCTCGCACCCACCTCAGGTCTTTGGTTTCCAGATACTTTGGAAAACTGGGCGCACGACAATGGCACGGCACAACCAACGGATTTCACCTTTTGGACCAACGGGAATGAGGCGGTTTTCGGAGCCGATGACATCGGTTATACAGTGGAGGCCGCAGGCAATCTTTCCGTTACTGGATTGCACACCGAAGTCTTCAGCGGCGGCGGCTCCGGACCAGTGGAAATCCGTGGCTGGGACGCGGCCAGCCGCACCTTCACCATCGAGTCCGGCGCCGTCATCGACACGCCAACGGGCACCACGCTGCGGCTTCGTTCGGATTCCAGTCACGCGCTTTCCATCGTTTCCAGCAGCTTCTCCAAAACCGGCACCGGAACGATCGTAATTGACACCAATTCAGTGGCAAATACCAACTCCGCCGGTGCGATCAACCTGGACGAAGGAACGATTCGCGTGTTGGGCGACCGTCCGGGTTTGTTCTCCGCGCAGAACCTGTTTCTGAATTCCCCAACCGCGCTGTTTGAGACCGGCCAACTCGCCGCCGCGAACGGCGGAGTGTCCGGCGTGCAGTTTTCGGGTTTCGATGGCGTCGCCGGAAGCCGGGTGCAAAGCCACGGTGCCGGCACCAGCCACATCGCCTGGCTGAACAGTGCCGCCGACGGATCTGTGGAAAATCTTCTCCTCACTGACGGCGAACCGGGCAGTCGGCTAGGGCTGGTGAAGGCCGGCAACAAAACCCTGACATTGAATCACGCGAATTCCTACACGGGCGGAACCAGTGTGGTGAATGGACGCCTCGTCGCGGGCGTCGCGGGGGCTGTTCCCGGACTGGTCAGCGTCGGTGGAGCCGGCGTTTTCGAACCCGCCGCCACCGGCCCGGGCCCCGCCGCGATCAGCGTGGAGGCCGGAGGACGCTTGATTTTAAAATCCACCGCCAACCCCGCCACCCTGACACTTCAGACGGGCGGAAATCTCGAAATCCCCGCCGCGTCGGATCTGCCTGCCATACCCGACCATCTGCCGTCCTGGGCGGGCACCCTGACATTTGCCTATCCGCTGGACCAGCCCTCGCTGCTTTCCGTGCCGCCCGGCTTTCCCGGCACCATCGCGCTCGCCATCGCCACGGCGGAAAACCTCGACTTTTCCACCAGCGGTGCGGCCCTGACATCGGCCCGCCTGGGAGCGGTGGGGAATGTCATTTATTCCGGATTCCTGACTCCTTTCGGCAACACCTATCGGTTGGGCGGGGGAGGCAATCTCACCCTCGATCAAACGGCGGCCCTGACAGGAGAAAAGCAGTTGGACATCGGCCACAGTTCGGAGTGGCTCCGCGCTGCTCTGCCGGCGGCCAGCCTTGTTTCGCTAACCGGTGCTAACGACTTGAGCGGAGCGGTCACCATCGGACGCGGACACACCCTTCGCCTGGAGGGACTCGCCGGCTCGCTGGCCAGCGCCACCGCTTATGACCTGCGCGGCGGGACGCTTTCCCTCGTGGATGCGGTGGATCTGGCAAACGGCAACCGCATCTCCGACAATGCTCCTATCACCTTCAGGCGCGGCGGCGCTCTGAACTATCTCGGCACCCGCAACGTGCAGGAACTCGCCGGGGCCATCCGCGTGCCATCCGGTGAAGCCACGGTCAGTGCCTCCGGAAACGGACTCGGCCCGACCGGAGCGGCCACCATCCGATTCTCCTCCCTGGAGTCCCGCGGCGACACCACAACGATCACTTTCGCCAACGGCACTAACAACTCTCTCCGCTTCACCGCCTCCCCGCCTCTGACCAACGGAATCGCGGGCGGCTGGAGCATTTCCGGCGGCGCCAACTTCACGGATTTCAATCCCACCAACGGCCAGCCACGGCAAATCACGCCAGGAATCCTGACATCGGAAACTGATCTCGACGCCGCGCTCTCCACCGGCAATTACACCTTCGATTCCGCCGTCTCCGTGGCCATTCCAAAAAACCGATCGGTGAACTCCCTGCGTGCCCACTTCGCCACCGGCGGGCCATTCCTCGTGGATCTGGGTCCGCCTTCCTTCCCTGAGGCACCCAACGTCCTGACATTGGAATCCGGCGGGCTTTTGCTCTCCAGCAACATCGGCGGCACGCTCGCCGGCGGAGCCCTGACGGCCGGCGCGGCGTCCGGCAACAAACTATTCGCCTTCACCCCATCGACCGCGGCGAACAGCGCCAAGACCATTGCCTCGCCTATTATCGATAACAACTCCGGCCCTGTAAAGCTGATCAAGGGCGGTGCGGGTCAGCTCATCCTGACATCCGAAAATACCTACTCCGGCGGCACGCATATCAATAACGGAAATCTGCAAATTGCCGCCTCCGCCAATCTCCAGGTCCTCGGCACCGGTCCCATCGCCTTTGACGGATCGGGCACCACATTGAGTCTGGGAAATAACGTTTCGCCCCGCAGCTTCGGAAATGCCATCGAGGTGAATGCCGACAGCACCTTTTCGGTCCCCTCGGGGCAGGGAATCAATGTCACCTTCAGCGGCCCTATCGCCCTGGCGGCGGACAGTCTTTGGACAGTGTCGGGCAACGTTACCACCTTGTCAGGACCCATCACCGGCGATGGTTCCCTGCGTTTCACCCAAGGCTCCGCGCACACCATTTCGGGATCGGATTCCAACACATTTTCCGGCGGTCTTTCCGTGCTGGCAGGCACCCTGACATTGAATAAATCCGGCGGTGCCCTGGCGGTGGCGGGTCCGCTTTTCATCGGTGACACCGATGGCGCGTTCGCCCAGGAAATTGTCAGTCTGGGCGGTGATGAACAAATCATCGACACCGCGGTGGTCACCCTGACAGGATTGGATGGCGGCAATCAGGGTGTCCTGCGCCTGAACGGAAACCACACGGAAACCATCGCCGCGCTCGTATCCGGAGCCGGCCAGGGCGTCGTGGAAAATGGCGGTGCTTCCGGCACGGCCTCGGTGTTGAATCTCGCCCCTTCATCCGATGCCTCGTTCGGCGGGACGCTGCGGAACCACAACAATGGCGATGCCACCCGCCCCTTGCTTCTCAATAAATCCGGTGCAGGCACCCAGCGCCTGGCGGGTCAGAGTCTTCACACCGGCGCGACCACCGTCAGTGAGGGCACCCTGCAAATCGATGGTGCCTTGCCCTTCTCGGAAGTGCAGGTCCTAACGGGTGGCACCCTTTCCGGCATCGGCAGCATTGGCTCCGCCACGATCATCGAGGGGCGGCATCAGCCAGGCCATCCGGGCGGATCCCAACACTTCACCGGAAGCCTCGGTTATGGTCCGGCGGCCCGGCTGGTCATCGGGATTCCTGACAATTCCAATGCCGGCGCGTCCTCCGGCTCCGTCACCTCGGCCACGGCTGTCAACATCCAGGCGGGAGCGGCCGTGGAGGTCAGGCTCAATCAAGCCGGAAGCCGCGCGCGTTTTTCCGATGCCTTCTGGCAAAGCCCGCGCAGCTGGCGCGTCGTGCAGGCGGAGTCCCTCACGGGAACTTTCGCGCTCGGCACAGTTTCCCCTGATTCGTCCGGAGTGAATGCCGGCGGTTTGGGGGCTTTCTCCCTAATCAACGACGCCGCGGGCACCACGCTCGCCTGGACGCCATCCGGCACCACCAGCAGCCCGCTTCAAAGCTGGCGTCAAAACCACTTTGGCACAACGCTAAATGAAGGCGAGGCGGCGGACGGTTTTGATGCGGACCACGACGGCGTGGCCAATCTGATCGAGTTTCTCCAAGGGTCCCTGCCAAAAACTTCCGACGCTTCTCCCCCCATCCTGACGAAAGTTCCGGATGGCCTCGACTTCCGTTATCGCCGCAACAAAGCCGCCGCGCTGTATCTCCAGTCGCAGGTGCGGTGGAGTGATGATTTGGTGACTTGGAGTGCTGCGGGGGTGACCTCGAGTGTGGTTTCCGGGGATGCGGATTCCGAGGAGATCAGCGCCATCGTCCCCTTGGGCAGTGGCGGAAAACGCTTCGTCCAACTCAAAGCCGTTGCTCCCTGACCGCTCTGTAGAAGCTGCTACAACCGTCGCCCGCACGATCGTTCCAGCGGCTCATCGGAAAATCCAACCCAACTTTCCAGTGAACTCCACCACTGCATTCCGCGCCGTCCTGACAACCTCCGCGTTGCTCACGGCCACCGCTTTGGGGCAAGTCGTCATCAACGAAATCCACGCCGCCCCGAACGAGCGGATTTTACGTTATGACGAACAGGGACAGGCACACCTGGGATCCGGGCCTTCGTGGTGGGAGCCCGGATTCCAGGACACTGCCTGGGATACCCTGACAACACCGGCGGGTTTCGGTTTTCCGGACCTCGCGACCAATCTCGGCCCGCTTTTGGAGGGCAACACGCCGTCGCTCTATCTGCGGAAAACCTTCAACGTTTCCGCGGAGGACGCCGCGTCCGGACGTCCGCTCGGGCTGTTAGTGGATTTCAACGACGGCTTCATCGCTTTCCTGAATGGCAGGGAAATCGCCCGATCCAACACCGGTCCGCGCGGATTGTTTTTTTACGCGGATCAAACGGCCCTCGTGCCGCGGGCGGATTCGGAGGCCCCGGCCGTATTTCAAACCGGGGCGGCATCCGGACTTCTGATTCCGGGCGAAAATATCCTGGCCTTCCACGTCGTCAATTTTTCCGAGGACGCCAAAGGCAATCTGCGGTTTGCGGCCAGCCTTGGAATTGATGAAGGTAAACTTATTGGCACGATGTTCGAGGATGATTTCAATTACGCCAATGGATCGTCGCTAACACACCGGAACATGTCAGGAAATTTCACTGCCATTCCCAACGGCACGCCGCCTCCGGGCAGTTGGCTGGAGTTGGCTCCGGTCGCTGAAAGTTCCGCCGGATGGGCCGACCTGACCATTGCAACCAGGCTCGCGGCGGCATCCGGCGTGAGCGGCGGCGGAGCTTTGGAATACACTTTCACGGCCAATGGCGCCAGCGGCACGGCGGTTGTCAGGGGGCCGGCCATCGACCTTTCCTCCGCGCGCAGCGGTGTAATGCTAACGGAAGCTGATTTGGCGTCGTTGGAATTGAGTTTGAAATACAAAGCGCTGGATGGTTTCGCCGCCGACTTCGGATTGGAGCCCGTCGCCCAGCCCGCGGCTTTTCTCAATCTACCGGCCCTTCCACCGGTCACGGGAAACCCGGCTCCTGACACGGTGGGCTTCTGGCGCTTTGACGACTCCACTGCAGCCAATGCCGGCACGATCGGACGCACCGCCAGCCTGACAAATGCATCGGTGCTCTCCGCCACCGGCCAAAACTCCGCCCGCTACAGCACGGACGTGCCCGGCGCATTGACCTACGATCCCTTGACGGGCAGCGCCTGGCCCAACAAGTTTTCGCTGAACGCCGCTGCGGCCAACGCCCGCGTGATCGTGCCGGATTCCCAACTGCTGAACACGCCGGACTTCACCTTGGAATTCTTCATCAAACTAACAGGTGAGCCGCTGGGGTTCGATGCCTTTGCCCGTCGCGGCATCGGTGTGGGCACGGACAGCGCCACAGCCTCCACCCGCCGGTCCTGGCAGGTGGAGTTCGACTCCAGCGCCGCCGCGTCCGCCTATGGCCGGTTGCGCGCCCGCTGGGACACGCCGGGTTCTCCGCCTTTGGATTGGAACCGCGGGGCCGCCGGTGGCCTGGTCTTCGCGGACACTCCCGTCGCCGATGGCAACCCATTCAGCTATGGGGCCGGCGATCCCCAGGCGGCCGGGGACGGCGTGAATGACAGCGCCTCCCGCAAGTGGCGGCATGTCGCCCTGACATGGAACGGGGCGACCAAAAAATTCAATGTCATCAGTGACTATCAAACTGTGGGTTCGCAAACATTGGCCGCTCCGTTCGTCCATCCGGTCGCAGCCTTGGAGCTGGGAAAAACCGTCGCCACCGCCTATGGTCTGAATCTGGACGAAATCCGTTATACCAGCCGCGTCCTCTCTCCCGCCGAGCTGCTCCGCGCGCTCACACCGGATGCGTCGGGGTTCACTCCTATCAGTTATTCGCTTCAATCCGCGTCCGCTGACCGACGCGCTGCATTTGTCTCCGCGCTGAATTCGTCCGGCGATTTCCGAGTCCGTCCTGCGCTCCGGCTGCGGCCCGAGTCCCTTTCCCCGTCAGGCAAAACGCTTCTCCTGGACGACTTCAAAATCACCCGCACCACCTCCGTGGCAGGATTGGAATTTGTCAGCGCGGATGACTCCTGGAAATTCGTTCCCGGTCTCGGCGAACCATCCGGCGGGGTTTGGGACCCGCTCCTGCCGCGCGAACTCAACACCCAGGACCAACAGTTCTCCGTCGCGGCATTTCCGGATTTGCCGGAATTTTCCGACTGGATCGAGTTGCATAACACTAGCGGAACTCCGCAATCCCTGGACGGATTCGCCCTGACGGATGATCCCACACAGTCCGCCAAGTGGTCGCTGCCCGCCGGCCTCGTCATTCCGGCGAATGGTTACCTTCTGGTGCTCGCAGACGAAAAATCCGAGGTGCCCGGCCTGCACTATCCGCACGCCAATTTCAGCCTGAATGCGGACGGCGAGGCGCTCCGGCTTTTCAAAAACGGAGTGCTGCAGGATGCCGTCGACTTTCCCCGTCAGGACACTTTTCACAGCTACGGCCGCAGCAATGCGGGAGGCTTTTCCTATCTGGAGGCCGCGACACCCGGGGCCGCCAACAGCGAAGCTGCCGCTCAGGTCAGGGCGAAAACCCCCGACTTCCAACCCGAGGGCGGTTTTTATGCGGACACCGTCAATCTCACGATCAGTTCCGCCTCCGCAGGGGCCCACATCCGCTACACCACCGACGGCTCCGAGCCAACTGCCGCTAACGGAACCGACTACACCGGTCCCATTCCACTGACGCGGGTGAATGAGAAAACCGGCCGCGTCATCCGTGCCCGGTCTTTTCTGCCCACCGGCATTCCCTCCGGTGTGCGCACCGCCACCTATCTGATAGGACAACACCCGCAGTTACGGACCATCCCCGCGCTTGTGGTCACCGGCGATCCCCGGCGCGATCTCTACAAGCCGTATGGTATCATGAGCATTGAGGGAGGAGCGATCGACGCCAATAACATCTGGAGCGCCGTGGATGCGGATGATTACAATCTGGCGCTTTTCCATGGCCGGGCCTACGAACGCAGTGTGTTCGCTGAATGGTTTCCCATCGATGGTTCGCCCGGTTTTGCCGAGTCTGCCGGTCTGCGCCTGGCCAGCAGCCCGCATGCCCGGCCGCGTCTCAAGCTCCAGCAAACCGACCAATCGCCTTTCGTTTCCACCTCGTTCGAAAAGCCCAGCTTCAATCTTTTTTTCCGCGGTGACTATGGAAAGACGGAGCTGGACTATCCAGTTTTGGGCCGTGACTATCCGGTCAAATCCTTCGACCAGATCCGTGCACGCGCCGGTAAAAATGATATCGTCAATCCCTTCATCAAGGACGAGTTGATCCGCCGCACGTTCATCGACATGGGGCATCCCGTGGTCCGTGGCACCTTCAACACGCTTTATCTGAACGGCGTCTACAAAGGATTTTACAACACGGTCGAACGCTACCGCGCGCCGTTTTTCCAAGCTCACTACGGAACGGGCGCGGACTGGGACATCCGCATCAATGACAACGTGGAGGATGGCGACACCGCCGGGTGGACGGCGCTCCTAACTGCGCTTGGAAAGGATCTCGCCACCCAGGCCAACTTCGACGCCGCATTGGAAAAATTGGACTTGGATGAAGTGATTGATTACTACCTGATCAACATTTACACCGCGCAATCGGATTGGCCGAACAACAATTGGGTCGCCGCGCGTGAGCGGAATCCCCACGGGAAATACCGGTTATATCTGTGGGATTCTGAAATCAGCTTCGCGCAGAACCCCAACAAGCCTGTCAGTTTCGACACCATCCAGGTCGATCTGAAAAACCTGTCAGGAAGCCTGCCGGGCCTGTTCCGGCTTTTGGTTGCCAGCAGCGAAATCCGACTTCGTTTCGCGGACAGAATCCAGCATCACTTTTTCAACAATGGAGCGCTCGACGACCGTGCCGGCTCCGCCAGCCGTGTGGTGAAGCGCCGCAATGCCCTCGCGGCGGAAATCAATCCCGTGATGCAATTCACCGTCGGCCAGACCGTGAATCCCTCCTTCCTGGATACCTGGGTGCAGCCCGCGAACGGGCGGCGGTATTGGCTTTTTGACAGCGCTGGAAAGTCCGGCGATGCCAGCTTCCGGAAGCATGGACTGTGGCCCGCGACACCCGCCCCGGTTTTCAGTCAGCAGGGCGGGGCGATTCCGGCCGGGCAGTTCCTGACACTTTCCGCGCCTTCTCAGGCACCGGTTGGCAGCAGCGTTTTTTACACCGTGGACGGAACCGATCCCCGATTGTTCGGCGGGGCCGTTTCGCCCTCGGCACTGACAGCTGCGGGGCCTATCATTTTGCCGGAGGCTCCTCAAATCGTCCTGACCGCCCGCGTGCGCAACGCCGTGACCGGCGAATGGAGTCCCGCGAATCGCGCGGTTTTCGTGCAATCCTCCACTCCCGCCAGCGCAGCCAATCTGGTGATCAGCCAGATCCAATATCATCCTCCGAATCCCACCGCGCGGGAAGCGGCGGCCGGGTTCACGGACGGTGATGACTTTGAATATCTCGAACTTCTGGCGATCGGGACCGACAACGTGGACCTTTCCCAGGCGGCCTTCACTGCGGGAATCAGTTTCCAATTTTCCTCCGGCTCCATCCTCGCCCTCGCACCGGGAGGACGCGTGGTGATTGTCAGGAATCCGGCGGCTTTTGCGCTTCGTTATGGAGCGGGTGCTGCGACGACCGTGGCCGGGCAGTATATTGGAAAACTGGACAACAGCGGCGAGACGCTCCGGCTGGCCGGCGCGGATGGGAGCGATGCGGACACGCTTCCGGACACCATTCTGGATTTCAGTTATGACGATGAGCTTCCCTGGCCGACGGCCGCCGATGGTTTCGGACCGTCCCTCAACCTGACCACGCCTCAGACCCTACCCGACCACGCGCTCGCCACCAACTGGAATGCCTCCGGTCCCTGGGCCGGTGCACCCGGGGGCACGGTGGCGACGCCCGGCTGGGCGCAGTGGGTGGCTTGGCAATTTCCCTATGCCGCCACGGAGCCTGGCACCACTGGCCCTAACGATGATCCCGATCATGACGGGGTGGTCAATCTGTTGGAATTTGCCCACGGTCTGAATCCTACCCAAGCCAATGCCGCAGCCGGTTTTCAACTGCGGGTGGTGCAAAACGGAGACGGTGATCGGCTGGTTCTGAGCGGTGTTTTTCCTGCCAACCTGGAAGGGGTCAGGATGACGGCGGAGGCGGGCAGCAATCTTTCGGATTGGGTCGAGGCGGTGGAAATTCCGACGGTTCCGCCCCCGGTTTCCAGTCCTACGCCGGCTCCCGGCTTCACCACCCGCCAGTGGCGCGATCCTGCACCGCTCGCCACGGGAACGCCCCGGTTTATGCGGCTCCGGGCTCGGCTGGACTCCGCTCCCTGACAATGGCAACGCATTACTTTCCCTGCCAATTTCTCACATAAATAACAGCTATGAATTTCGATTCAGGATTTTCCTGCGCGGCCTCTCCGGAAGCCGTGGATGCCGCCGTGGTTGGCGCATCGTCGCACCCTCCGGTCGATCGTTCCGTTTTTGGTAGGCCCGACGACGCCACGAACGACCGGAAATTTTCCTCCACCCGACTCCATCCCCACAACCCTCCGCAATCCATGAAAACCATCCTCGGAATCCTCACATTTTCAGTCAGCATTGGCCTGACATTGCCCGCCTTCGCCGCCACCGCCGGCAAACCGAATATTTTGCTGATCGTCGCGGACGACCTTGGTTATGGCGAACTCACCGCCCAGGGATTCACCACGGAAATCCCCACGCCCAACATTGATAGCATCGCGAAAAACGGCACGCGGTTCACGAGTGGTTATGTCACCGGACCCTATTGCAGCCCCACGCGCGCGGCCTTGCTGACGGGGCGCTATCAACAACGTTTTGGGCACGAGTTCAATCCCGGCCCGCCCCGCGAGGAGGGGGCGCCGATCGGACTTTCAGTTAAGGAAAAAACGCTGGCCGACCGGCTCAAGCCTGCCGGTTACGCCACCGCCTGGATTGGAAAATCCCATCTGGGCATCGAGCCGCAGTTTCATCCGATGAAGCGTGGGTTTGATGAATTTTATGGCTTCCTCGGCGGAGCGCATTCCTACACCCAGACAGGTGACGGGGCCAACGTCATTCTTCGCGGCACCACGCCGGTGGAGTCGGTCGGATACACCACGGAAGCGTTCGCGAAGGAGACCGTGGATTTCATTGACCGCCACCGGCAGGATCCGTGGTTCGTGTATCTGGCCTTCAATGCCGTGCATGCGCCCTTGGACACCTTGAAGAAATACGAGGACCGTTTCACCGGCATAACTGATCCGAAACGCCGGAAATTCGCCGCGCTGCTTTCCGCCCTGGACGACGCCACCGGATCGGTCCTGACAAAAGTCAGGGAAACAAATCAGGAGGAAAACACCCTCATTATTTTCCACAGCGACAACGGCGGACCCACTCCGTCCATCACCTCCGGCAATGGTCCATTGCGCGGATACAAAGCCCAAACCTGGGAAGGCGGCGTGCGCGTTCCGTTCTTTGCCCAGTGGAAAGGCACCCTGCCGGCCGGCAAAGTGGATGACCGTCCGGTGGCGCAGATCGACGTGCTTCCCACTGCCCTGGCCGCTGCCGGTGTGCCGGTGGATCCTGAATGGAAAGTGGATGGCGTGAACCTGCTTCCCTATCTGAAGGGTGAAAATGCCGGTGCGCCCCATGAGGCGATTTTCTGGCGTTTCGGCCAGCAGATCGCCGTGCGCAAAGGCGACTGGAAATTGGTCAAGGCCGAGTCCGGATCCTCCGGAAAGGCCAGCACCGCCGGGGCAGGGCTCTACAATCTGTCGAACGACATCGGTGAGAAAACGGATGTCGCCGCCGCCAATCCTGACAAGGTTTCCGAACTCGCCGCTTTGTGGAATCAATGGAACAGCGGCTTGGTCGATCCGGCCTGGACATCCAACCGCGCCGGCAAAAACGCCGGAGCAAAACGCGCCCCCGCCGCGCCATCCGCCACGCCTGCGGATGCTTCCGCGACCGGTCCGTGGAAATCCGGCGATGTGGTCGCTTCCGCCGTTTCCCCGCGGATCAGCGGCCGTGGTTTTGAAGTTAGGGCCACCGTGGAGGCGACGGCGGAGAATGGAGTCATCGTCGCCCAGGGCGGCGGCACGCATGGATTCGCGTTGCACCTGAAAGCCGGTAAACCCGTGTTTTCCCTGCGGTCGGCCAAAGTCCTGACCAGCGTGGAGGCGGCGGAAAAACTGCCTGCGGGGAAACACGTTCTAACCGTTCGTCTGGCCGCCGATGGGCAGGTGAATTTCGTTGTGGATGGCCAGCCCACCGGTTCCGGAAAGGTGCCGGCGCTGCTCACCGCGCAGCCCGGGGAGGGTCTTTCCGTGGGCGGCGATGGCACAAATGCCGTCGGCGATTACAAAGCTCCCAACCGCCTGCCGGGCTTGATCGATGGCGTGACCGTCACCTCAAAATAACAACGGTTCCTGCTTCAGGCCATTGCGCCCTTTTTCCCGAGTCCCCAAAATTCCATCATCGTATTTCCCATGACTTCTGCGCCCGAAATCTCCCTCCGCGTGCGAGCCCGCTGGCTTCCGCTGGTATTGTTATCGTTTCCCCTGCATGCCGCCGCTTTGCCCGCCCAGGAGGCCGCGGCCGTCGGCGCGCCGGTGGAGTTTTTCGAGAAAAAAGTCCGGCCTTTGCTGGCGGAAAAGTGCTATAGCTGCCACTCGGCGGACACCAAACCGTCGGGTGGATTGCGGGTGGATGACCGGCGCGGGTTGTTGGAAGGAGGAAAAACCGGACCCGCGCTGGTGGTTGGAAATCCTGACAATAGTCTCCTCGTGCAGCGGCTCCGCCATGCGGATGAATCCAAGCGCATGCCGAAGGAAAGTGATGCCCTGACCGATTCCGAGGTGGAGGTTCTAACGACCTGGATCCGCGACGGCGCGGCGTGGCCGGCCGAGCGGATCCCTTCCGGCATTGGACGGGTGCGGCCGGAAATCGAGGCGCTCAAAATGTCTCATTGGGCGTGGCAGCCTTTGAAGAATCCGACCGCGCCTGAAGTCCGGGACGCCGCGTGGGCGAAGAGTGATGTGGACCGTTTCGTGTTGTCAGGACTGGAAAAGGAAGGGCTGTCGCCGGTGGCCGATGCCGACCGCACGACGCTGATCCGGCGACTGACGTTTGACCTCACCGGGCTGCCTCCATCGCCTGTCGAAATCGATCAGTTCCTGAACGACACCCGGCCTGGAGCGATCGACACCGCAGTGGACCGGTTGCTGGACAGCCCCGCTTTTGGTGAGCAATGGGCGCGGCACTGGCTGGACCTCGCACGTTATGGCGAGTCCAGCGGGCCTTCGCGGAACATTCCCTATCCACATGCCTGGAAGTATCGCGACTATGTTATTGATGCCGTGCAGCGGGATGTTCCTTACAATCGGTTCATCGGGGAACAGATCGCCGGTGATTTGTTATCCGCCGGGGACCCGGCCTCCAGGGATCGTCTGCTGACCGCCACGGGTTTTCTGGCGCTGGGCGTGAAGGATGTGAACCAGCGCTTCAAGGAGCGCTTCATCATGGACAATGTCGATGAGCAAATCGATGTCGTTTCGCGCGCGGTGATAGGATTGACGGTCAGTTGCGCGCGGTGCCATGATCATAAATTCGATCCCATCGGCATGAAGGATTATTATGCCCTGGCCGGTATTTTCACCAGCACCGAGGACTGTGCCGGCGTGCGCAATAAAATGGGCGGGGCGGGACTCGACTATTATGATCCCTCCACGCTTGTCAGGCTAACCTCCCCGGTGCCGGCTGCGGATCCTGCCCAGACGGCCAAATTGCAGGCGGAAGTGGCGGATGCCAAAAAGGCCTGGGATGCGATCCGGGGCACGCCGGAAGGCCTGGCCAAAGCGGCGGATGGACGTCCGGCGCAACGGCCCTACCGGCTGCGTTTTGAAAAACTGCAGGGCGAACTTCAGGCCCTGACAGATCCTGCCGCACGTGGTCATGCGGTGCATGGCGTGCGGGAATCCAAAGTGATAGCGGATACCGAACTGCGCGTGCGCGGCGAGGCCGAGCGGCGGGGGCCGGCGATCGGGCGGGGTTTTATTTCCACCTTCCCAGTGCCCGGAGTCGAGCCCATTCCAGCGGGCGAGAGCGGGCGGCGGCAGTTGGTCCAGTGGCTCGTGAGTCCGCAAAATCCGCTGACCGCCCGCGTGGCGGTGAACCGGATCTGGGCGCATTTATTTGGCCGCGGGTTGGTGAGCACGGTGGACAATTTCGGGGTGAAGGGTGATGCGCCTTCCCATCCGGAATTGTTGGACCGCTTGGCCACGGATTTCATCAACGGCGGTTGGTCGGTCAAAAAATCCATCCGTGCCCTGGTGCTGACGAGGGCCTATCAACTCGGGGCGGAGGCGGTTCCCGCCAATGTGGAGAAGGATCCTGACAATCGGCTGGTATGGCGGCATGCCCCGCGCCGGCTCAGCGCCGAGGAGTTGCGGGACTCCATTTTGTCAGGAACCGGCCGCCTGCTGCCGCGTCCGGCCGAGGGTTCGGCCGCGGCCACGCTGAAGATGGTGGAGATGCGGGACAATGGTCAGGAGGCCAAAGGCATCCACACTGCCGCCGACACCGCGCGCCACCGCAGTCTGTATCTGCCGCTGCTGCGCGGGGTGATTCCCAAATCGCTGGAGGCATTCGATCCCGTCACGCAATCGTTGGTCACCGGCAAACGGGACGCCACCACCGTGCCGACGCAGGCGTTGTTCATGCTGAACGCGGCTTTTGTCAGGGAGCAGTCGCTGGCTTATGGCGCGGCGCTCGCCAGGGACAAGGAGCGGAGCCCGGCGCAGTTGGTGGCGCAGGCGTATCGGCTCATTTTGGGACGCCTGCCGACCGAGGCGGAGACCGCGCGGGCGTTGACCTTCCTGACAGATTATGCCGCGGACTTCCAGAGCGGTTCCTCCGGCGCGGGAGAATCAGCGGGCTCCCAGGCCGTCCTCGCGAAGGCGGAGGGGGATGCCGGTGGCGAGACCACGTCGGCGGTGGTGAATCCCGATGACGTTGACCGCACCGATGCCCTTGGGCCGGATGCCGCGGTGCAGGCCGGTGACGCGGCGACGGCGGCCTGGATGGGTTTCGTGCAGGCATTGTTCGCCTCCGCGGAGTTCCGTTATGTTCGTTAGGGGCGCGCGCCGGTTATGCTCCGCCTGGCAAATTTCAATTTTTTACAATATCCACTTTCCACAAAACGTTATGTCCATCATTTCACCTTATTCCGGTTTCACCCGCCGATCCATGCTGCGCACCACCGCCTCCGGTTTCGGGGCCATGGCTTTGGCTGGTTTGCTGGGGCAGCAGGGCCGTGCGGCGGAGACCGTGACGGCGGCTGGCGAAAAGCCTTTGTTGCCCAAAACGCCGCATTTTCCCGCCAAGGCGAAGCGGGTTATTTTTGTGTTCATGGAAGGGGCCATGTCCGGCCACGACACCTTTGAATACAAACCCGAGCTTCAGAAAAACGGCGGCAGATCCGGTCCCGGAGGCGGCACCCTGACACCTTCCAAATTCGCGTTCAGCCAGCATGGGCAGAGTGGTGCGTGGTTTTCGGAGTTGCTGCCCAACATTGCCAAACATGCTGACAAAATGTGCTGGCTGCGGGGGCTGCACACGGACACGCCCGCGCATCCGCAGGCGGTGGTGCAGTTGCATACCGGCAGTGCGAATGCCGCGCTGACGAGGCCTAGCATGGGATCGTGGTTGCTCTATGGATTAGGGACGGACAACCAGGATTTGCCAGGATATATAACCATCAATCCCTCGCCTAATTTTGGCGGGGCGGTAAATTACGGCAGCGCATTTCTGCCCGCGCATTTCCAGGGGACACGGATCAGCGACACCGGTTTTGTGCCTAACTTGAAAGCTGTTTCCCCGGTGGCGCGGCAGCGGCGGCAGTTGGATTTGATCCAATCCATGAACCGGGATTTCGCGGCGGCTCCGGGAGCGCCGGATGCCTTGGAGGGGGTGATCGAGTCGTATGAATTGGCGTTCCGCATGCAGGGCCGGGTGCCGGAATTGTTGGATATTTCCAAGGAGCCGGAATCTGTTAAAGCGGCGTATGGAATCAAGGACGGAGCGGCGGGGTCGTTCGCGCGGCAGTGCCTGATGGCGCGCCGGCTGAGCGAGGCGGGGGTGCGTTTTGTGGAAATCTGCCATCCGGGATGGGATCATCATAACAACTTGCACAATGGCCTCATCGCGCGGTGCGGCGCGGTGGATCAGGCGACCTCGGCCTTGCTTCAGGATTTGGCGGACCGGAATCTGTTGGATGAAACGCTGGTGATTTTCGGATCCGAGTTCGGACGGCAGCCCACCTCGCAGGGGCCGGACGGGCGGGATCATAACATCACCGGCTATTCCATGTTCCTGGCCGGCGCCGGCGTGAAAAAAGGCTACACCTATGGAAGCACCGATGAATTGGGCATCAAGGCGGTGACGGGCCGGATGCACACGAACGACCTGCATGCCACGCTTTTGGCCTTGATGGGGCTGGACCATGAGCGCCTGACGTGGCGGTATGGCGGACGGGATTTTCGGCTCACGGATGTGGCGGGATCGGTGGCGACGGAGATCTTCGCGTGAGCGCGGGGCAGTGGATCGGTCAGGTTTTTGGATGCGGTCCGGGTCGGAATTCCCGCTTTTCATTCCACGGAAAATGCCGTTTTTGGAAGCCCATGTCCTCCGCTGACTCTCCTGTGCCCCGCTTTTCCCTGGGCCGCCCATGGTTGGATGCCCTGACTGTCGGCATCGGCCTGGCGGTTTTGAACCTTATTATATCGCGGCAGGACCCCGGCTGGCTGGAGTTGAATCCTTCGCCCTGGGTGCTGCTGCCTCTGGTGTGCGGGGCGCGGTATGGATTCCGCTGGGGATTTTTGTCAGGCGCGGCGGCTTCCCTGGGACTGCTGGCGATCCTATTGATAACGCACCGGGAAATGGTGGCGGCGCATCCGCTTTTTTTCCTGGCGCTTCCCACGGTGGGACTGCTGGCGGGTGAGGCGCATGCGTTGTTTGCCGGGAAATTGGCCGAACGCGATGACGCGGTGGAGGTGTTGACGGTGCAGCGCGACCACCTTGGCGCGGATCTCGAGGTGGCGGAGGATGCCCGGTTCGAACTCCAGGAGCGGCTTGCTCTTCTCAATGCCGACACCGCTTCCCTGGATCAACAATTGCGCGGCCTCTTCGAGCCGGGTGCCGGGCCGGTTTTTCCCCACCTGCTGCGTCTGCTGCGGGACACTGCCGGCGTGACGGATGCGGCGCTCTATCAAATCAACGGCGGCACGCTCACGCTGCAGTCCCTGATCGGCGTGGCGGATGCCCTGCCGGCCACGCTCAGCCTTGCGGAAACGGAAATCGCGCACCTCGCCGTGACCCGTCAGTCGCTGGTCACCTGCCGCCAGGTTTGGTCCACCGTGCCGGCGCAGAGCAGTCCCTGGCTGGCGGCGCTTCCGTGGCCGATTGCCTCCGGTCCGGCCCGCAGTCTGCTGTTGATCCACCGGATGAATTTCCAAGCCGTCAATTGGCGCACATTTTCCCGCATTCAAATGATCTGCCGTTGGGTGGCGCAATTCATGGAACTGCGCGGCCTCGACGGCACGACCGAGCCCACCGCCGGCCCCTTGGTGGTATCGCCGGAAATCCTGCGCCGCGCTTCCAACGATGCCGCCGCCGCGCACCGGGAGCACAGCCTGCCATCAACCACCGTCCATTTCCGACTCGCGTCCGGCTCCACCCAGGAGCAGGCGGCCCGGCTGGGCATGCTGGTGGCCCCGCAGCTGCGCACCACCGATCTCGCGACGCAGCACCCTGACGGCTCGGTCGAGGTTTTGTTATCGTTCGACGGCGCGCGGGATGCGGAACGCTTTCATCAGCGCGTGCTCGGCCTCGCCGCACGGGATGCCCTGCTGCAGGGCCGCCTGCTGGCGGAACCCGGCGCCGAAACCTCCACCCCCTCCAGTCCGGCGGATACCGACCGGGCCGCCGCCTGATTTTTGCGCTGCCTCCCATGCTGCGGAATCCCACTTTCACCGCTCCGGTTTTCGCCCTCCTGGCAGCCGCGGACGCGGTGGCCTGCGCCGGGCTCGCCCATGCCCCGGTGGGCTGGCCGCTGACTTTCCTGACATGGAATGGAACTTCGGATTCCGCCTGGATCCTGCACGGCGGCGTGGCGGTATTGGCCGGCATTCTCGGCGCGGTTTCCCTGCATGCCGGCAGCTTCCTGACACGTCTGACGCTGGCCTTGTTCTGCATGGTCATCGCCGCGGCCATTCCGGTTTTGGGCATCCTCATCATCACGGCCCTGGCCTTGATTTTGCGCCATCCCTCCACCGGCGGGCTGCGCGCGGAGGAGCGGTTTGTCTTCGGCAATCCGGAAGCGCTGGCTGCCCGGCGCGAGTCCCGCGGACCCCGGCCGCTCCTCACGCCTTTTGCGGAAAACTTCCGCCTCATGGACGAGGACACCCTTTGTCAGGCGATTCTCGGCCTGAAGCACCTCGGCCCCGCCGCCAGCATCGCGCCATTTCTCCGCCGCTTCCAACAGGACCCGCGCACCTCCGTCCAGTTCACCGCCCAGGCCGTCCTCACCGGCACCACCGAAACCCTGGAGGAAACCGCCCGCGAACTCCGCGCCCGCCTGACCGCGACTCCGGACGATCCCGAAACCCTCCTCGCTCTGGCGGGGACGCTGGACCAACTCGCGGACTGGACCCCGCCCGGCGACACCACCGCCGCGATTTACCGGCGCGACGCCTTCGCGGTCCTGACAAAACTGGAATCCCATCCCGCTTTGCAAAACCGCGTGCTGCCCTTGCTGGCGCGACTGCAACTGGCCTCGGGCGATCCCCAATCCTCCCTGCAAACCACCTCCCGCTGGATCGGCCAATCCGGCCCCGGTGATGAGGCCGCGCACGCCGCGCTGCTGGAGTCCCTTTTTCAACAAACCCGCTGGGACGATCTCTCCGCCGCCGCGCTGCAAAGTCCATTGCAGCCCGGCAAGGCCGAGTCGCTCGCCTTCTGGACGCAGCCCACTGCCTGACTGCTTTGCCTATCACCTCCCGATTTTCCGCCTGACACTTTCAAAATCCGACCCGCCCGAATCCGCCGTTCATGTTCCGCCGCCCCAAACCCAGCCCGGATGTCTGCCTTCTCCTGGAAGGCACCTATCCATACGTCTCCGGCGGCGTTTCCACCTGGGTGCATCAAATCATCACCGCGCTGCCGGACCTGACGTTTTCCATTTTTTTCATCGGTTCCGAAAAAGCCGACCATGCCAAATTCAAATACCAACTGCCCGCCAACGTCCTGGGCGTTGAGGAAATCTATCTCCACGAAAACACCACGCGCAGCCGGCGGCGGGGCCGGTCGGATGCCGATCCCGGATCCGTCCATAATGCTGTTAGAAAACTGCTGTCGCACGCGCCCGAGGACCCACGCGCCTCCGATGCCCTGGCGGAACTTTCGGCGGCGGTGGCCCGACTCGCCTCGCACCAATCCTTCGACGACTTCTGGCGCGAGGCCGGCACCTGGCAACTCATCCAGGAACTCTATCACACCTACGCCGAGGAGGGCGCGTTCCTCGATTTTTTCTGGTCGCTGCGCAGCCTCGTGGAACCCGTGTGGCGCCTCATGTCATCCGTGCTTCAGGTCCCGCCGGCCCGGGTCTATCACAGCTTGTCCACGGGCTATGCGGGCTTTGTCGGAGGGTTGGCGGCGCGCCATTACGATGCCGCGTTCCTGTTGAGCGAGCATGGGATTTATGTCAGGGAGCGCATCGCCGATCTTCAAAAAGCGCGCTGGATCCACGATCCTCCCGTGCTCCGCCCGGACCTCTGCCAGCGGCCCGCCCTGCTGCGCCGGATCTGGATTGCGTTCTTCACTTTGCTGGGCCGTTTCGCCTATCAAACCTCGCATCACATCACCACGCTCTTCGGCCGCAATGCCGGGTTTCAGATCGAGCTGGGCGCGCCTCCGGAAAAGTTGGAGATCATTCCCAACGGCGTGCATTCGCCGGATTTTTACAATCTGCGCGGCCAACGGCAGGCGCTGATTTCCCGGCAGAACGGGCGCGAAGTCGTCGGTTTTCTGGGCCGCGTGGTTTCCATCAAGGACGTCAAAACGCTGCTCCGCGCCGCGCGCCTGACCATCGACCAGCGGCCGAATGCCAGGTTTCTCATCGCCGGTCCGCTGGAGGAGGAGCCGGACTATGCCGCCGCCTGCCAGGAATTGAGCCGTCGGCTGGGCTTGGAAAATCATGTGCAATTCCTCGGTCCGCAGCAGCGCGACGACCTGTTGCCCGCCATCGATGTCATGCTCCTGACAAGTCTCAGCGAGGGCCTGCCGTTTGTTATTCTGGAGGCCTTCGCCGCCGGCATTCCCTGCGTCAGCACGGACGTCGGGTCCTGCCGCGAACTTATCGAAGGGCGTGAAGGGGAGTCCCCGCCGCTCGGCGCCGCGGGCCTGGTCACGCCGGTGGGGGATGCCGCGCGGCTTTCCACCGCGCTCATCCGACTGCTTTCGGACCGCGGCCTGGCCTCCCGCATGGGCGATGCCGGGCGCCTGCGCGCGTCCACCTATTACGCCCGCGACAACGTCGTCCAGCGATACCGCGAACTCTATCACATGTCCACCCGCTGAGCCGCCGAAGGCCGCCGGAAAATCCTGACATTTCCCCACGTTCCCCACTTTTTATTCCTCCTTCTTCATGGCCGGCATCGGATTCGAACTGAAACACCTCTCGCGTCACCAAAACGTGGAGGGCATCCTGCGCGCCTATGGTTATGCGGCCATCATCAGCAGCGGGCCGTGGATCATCTCCATCTTCGCCCTGCTGATCCTGACGTTTTTTCTGCGTCCGATCCTGGCCAAGGCGGAACTGGATTTGTTTTCCGCCTCCATCACGCACGCCTACGCGTTTTCGCTCATCCTGGTGGGGCCGCTGCAACTGGTGCTGACGCGTCACGCGGCCGACCGGTTTTTCACCAAATCCACGGACAGCATTTTCCCGGCATGTTATGGCGCCCTCGCCCTGACCGCCGTGCTTGCCGCCGCGGGCGGGGGTTGGTTTTTCCATCATGCGGTGCCGGGCGATGCCATCTATCAATTCTCGGCCACGGCGCTGCTGCTGCTGGTTTCGTGCATTTTCATCGTCTCGAATTATCTGAATGCCCTGCGGGATTACAAATCCGTGGTCGCCGGGTTCGCGATTGGTTATGCCTCCGCCTGCGGGCTCGCCTGGCTGGGAGCGCGGTGGTTCGGTCCATCCGCGGTGCTTCCGGGTTTTGTCGCCGGGCATGGCGTTTTGCTGGTATGGCTGATCGGCTGTCTGCACCGGGAATTCGGCCGGCCCGGACCGGGTGCGCGCAGTGCGTGGGATTTTCTGCATTACTTCAAAAAGTTCCCCGCCCTGGCGTTTTGTGGATTTTTCTACAGCCTGGGCATCTGGGCGGACAAGCTGGTGTTCTGGTGGTTTTCCGGCAGCCGGCAGCCGATCGTTCCCGGTGGTTGGCTGTATGCAGCGCCACAATATGACACAGCCGTTTACCTCAGTTTCCTCAGCATCGTGCCGGGCATGGCGGTGTTTTTCCTGAAGCTGGAAACGGAATTCGCCGGAAAATACGCCGCCTTTTTCTCCGCTATCGAGGACCGGGGGCCGCTCTCCCAAATCCAGGCCGCGAAGCAGGAAGTCATCGCCACGCTCCGCAACGGGCTGGGGCAATTGTTCAAAATCCAAGGATTGGTCACGGCGTTCCTCGTCGTCTTCGCCCACCCCATCGCCGCCGCCGCGGGCATCGGTTCCATCCAGACAGGCATTTTCCAAATCACCCTTTTCGGCGCTTTTCTGCTGGTTGGATTTTTGTCCCTCCTGACGATTTTGTTCTACTTTGACGACCGGCGCGGGGTGCTCCTTGCCAGCCTGACTTTCGCGGGTTTAAATATCGGCCTCAGCCTGCCGACCATCCTCATGAATGAAGCCTGGTATGGCTTTGGATTCGTGGTCGCGGCGGGCCTTGCGCTGCTTATTGTCACGCATCGCGTCAACCATCACACCGCCCGCATGGAGGAGATGGTTTTCCGCGCCTGACCCTGTTCAATCCATTTTAGTAACTGTTAGCAATGTCCGGTGTTCCGGACCCGAGTTTCATGAATGAGTCCACCGACCACCTGCGCGACCTTTGGGTCGAAGCCTCCGAAGACGTTGCCCGCCGCGTGGCCGCCGGCGACCGGCCGGGCGTGAAGGAACTGCTCATGCCGCTCATGCTGCAGGTCGCGTCCTCCACCACGCTGAAGGCGGACTCGGCGGGATTTTGGGAGGATGGCGCGGCGCGGTTGTGGCTGCCGCGATTTGTTTTCCAACGCACCCAGATCGTCAAACACCGTTATAAAATCGGCATCTTCGCCGGCATCCACGGCGATGAACCGGCGGGCATCCTGGGGCTCATGGATTTTGTCAGGGAACTGGATGATCATCCGGAGCTAGGCAAGGAATTCCACATCCATCTCTATCCGTTATGCAATCCGTCGGGTTATCTCGCCGGCACGCGCGAGGCGTCCTCCGGCAAGGATCTGAACCGTGAATTCTGGCGCAGCTCGGCCCAGCCGGAAGTCCAGTTCATGGAGGCCGAACTCCAGCGACGGAACTTCGACGGGATCATCGCGCTGCACTCGGACGACACCTGCGGCGGCTTCTACGGCTTCGCTCGTGACCGACTGATCTCCGAGCAGATGCTGGCTCCAGCCCTCGCGGCGGCGGGGAAAATTCTGCCGTGTGATCCGGGTTCGGTGATTGATGGATTCCACGCCGTGAACGGCATCATCCATTCCGCCTATGACGGGATTTTGTGCGCCAGTCCCACACAACGGCCGCAACCCTTCGAGGTCATCCTGGAAAGCCCGCAGACCGCGCCGCTCGACTTGCAACGACAGGCGTTTGTCCAGGCGCTGCGCGCGATTTTGATCAGCTACCGCGGCTTCATGGCCTACGGCGGGGATTTGTGAGGAACTTCGGGTTTGTCAGGCTTCAGCAGGCGTTGTCGCGTTTGAAGAAGGTCAGGACCATGATTTGGAAATCCCAGAGGAAGCGCCAGTTTTCGATGTAATAGAGGTCGCACTTGATGCGCTCCACGAGGTCGGTGTCGCCGCGCAGTCCGTTGATCTGGGCCCAGCCGGTGATGCCGGGTTTCACGCTGTGGCGGGCGTTGTAGTGAGGGATTTCCTCCTTGAAATCGTGGATGAGTTCCGGGCGTTCCGGGCGGGGTCCGACGAGGCTCATCTCGCCTTTCACGACGTTCCAAAACTGGGGGATTTCGTCGATGTTCCACTTCCGCATGAAGGCGCCGACCTTGAGCACGCGGGGGTCGCCTTTGACGGTCCAGCCCACGCCGTTTTTCTCGCTGTCGAGGCGCATGGAGCGGATTTTCCAGATGTGGAAGAGCTTGCCGTCCCGGCCGACGCGGACCTGCCGGTAGAAGATAGGGCCTTTGCTTTCCAGCCAGACGAGGAGGCCGAAAAAGGATAGGACGGGCACGGCCATCATGAGTCCGAAACCGCCGCCGATGACGTCCACGAGGCGTTTGACGTATTGATTGAAAGTGGAATGCAGCGGCAGATGGCTCACGCCGAGCACCGGCACGCCGTTCATGGATTCCAGGTGCAGGCCGCTGAGGAGAATCTGGAAGCAGTTGGGGACAATTTTGAAATCGGCCATTTCCTTCTCACAAATCACCGCCAGATCCGTCAGCTCGCGGCGGCTGAGATTCAGGTCGGAAACGAGCAGGGCATCGATGTCATGTAGTTGGATGAGATCGCGGGTTTCGTGATAGTGGCCCAGGATGGGGATGCGTTCGGAGGGGGCGCGCTCGCCCCAGCCGAGGGGGGGCTTGACGGCGCCGGCGATTTCGTAAGGGCAGCGGGAACCCCGGCTGAGAAGGTCCACCATGCGTTCGGATTCGCTGGTCCAGCCGATGATGAGCACGCGCTCGCGGAGGCGGCGGGCGACGGATTCCTGCCAGAGGTAGCGGTTGAAAAAGACGCGCCAGGTGAGCAGGCCGATGGTGCTCAATCCGAAGCCGAAGAGCGTGTAGAGGCGGGAAATGCCGGGCTGGAATTTCAGCACCAGGGAGATGCCCATGAAGGCCAGGATCCAGACGCCGGTGGACTTCACGATGGAGCCGGCGAGGCTGCAAAAGGATAGGAGACGCGCGGGATGATAGGTCCGGAAATTCACCAGCAGCGCCATCATCAGCGTGACGCCCAGCGCGATCTGGCCCAAATAGGATTCGAGGGTCACTTTTTCGTCCGCCTTGATCCACACGCTGACGGAACTGACAAAACGCACCCAATACGCCAGGAACAACATGGCGGCGACGACCGAGGCATCTCCCAGAAAGCTGACCACCACGAGACGTGAGGAAAAGGCGCGGCGATCCACCCGGCGGGTTTCCGTGCCGCGGGCGGGGACCACGGCGGGGGGA
>JAQGPD010000134.1 GCA_028293305.1 Verrucomicrobiales bacterium
CAGGCGGCCCTGCTTTTCATCAAAGCCCGCGGCCGGTCCGAGGTGCTGCTGGGTCGATTCGTGGGCGGCATTATTTTTGCATCGATCCCCGCCGTGATCTGCGTGACGGGACTTTTCCTGACCCTCGGCTGGCGCCTCGCCGTGTGGGAGCCGCGGCTTTTTTGGGCCGTGCCCTTCGCTTTGCTGTTCTTTACGGTGCTGTCGGCGACCACCGTCATGCTGGGGGTCCTGACAAAATCCTCGTCCGCGTCCCTGGTCGTGACTTTGATCTTCGCCGCCAGCGTCATGGCCCTCCAGGAAGCCGCGTCCCGGCCGCCCGCCGTCGAGGACGAGGGGGAATTCGCCGGCATTTCCAAGGTGAACTCCGGCGGTTTTCTGGCACTGCAAACCATCGCCTGGCCCCTGCCCCGCACGCAGGATCTGATGGAGGGCATGGACCGCGCCATCGGCCTGAATTCCCCGCGGCTTTTCCGGGATCTTGTCAGGCGCTGGCGCATCGGCAATGTCCGCGTGGGAGCCGCCGCCGCGGAGGTCCTGGACGCCGCGCCGGACACGCCCGCGGAAGTCGTGACCCCGCTGGAACTGAGTGAAGCCGTCATGGTCACCACCGGCTTTTGCTGCCTCACCCTTGTCGGTGCCGCCCTGATGTTGAACAGGCGGGATCTCTAGCCTACCCTCCGGACCCATGTCCCATCCACAATCACCTTCACGCGACACGGCGATCATCGCGCCGGATCTCCTGCTGGAAGCCTACGCCGGCGGCATGTTCCCCATGGCCATGGAAAACGGGGAAATGGGATGGTTCTCCCCGGACCCGCGCGGCATCATCCCCATCCGGGAATTCCACGTCCCCCACGGCCTGAAAAAAGTCCTGCGCAAAAACCCCTTCGATGTCAAAATAAACACCGCCTTCGCCGACATCATGCGCGGCTGCGCCGACCGCGAATCCACCTGGATCAGCGACATGATCCACCGCAGCTATGTGAAACTGCACGAACTCGGCTTCGCGCATTCCGTGGAAATCTGGCAGGAAAATCAACTCGTCGGCGGCCTCTACGGCGTCTCCATGGGCGGGGCGTTTTTTGGCGAAAGCATGTTCAGCCAAGTCCCCAACGCCTCCAAAGTAGCCCTCGCCTCCCTCGTCGCCCGCCTCGACGAACGCGGCTACACCCTCCTCGACACCCAATGGGTCACCGAACACCTCACCCAGTTCGGAGCCCACGAAATCCCCCGCGCCACCTACCTCAAGCGCCTCAACAAAGCCCTCAACTGGCACTGCACCTTCGTCTGACGCCTCTGCGGTGCACAGAGTGGTCCGCACAGTCCTCTGTCCGGTTCTCAAAGAATCGGCTTTTCTCAAAGCATCGGCCTACCCAGGCAACAGAAAAAACCCAAAAAGCTGAAAAACCAAAAAAGCCGCTGCCGCACAGAGGACTGTGCGGACTACTCTCCTAACGCCGCGCCTTCCGCTTCAAAATATTCAAAAACTGCGCCGCCTCCTCCACCTTCAGCACCCCCGCCGCCGAGAAATAGGTTCCTCCCGCCAGCATCAGCACCAGCCCCAGCATCAACGCCCGCCGCACCAATCCAAAGCTGGACCATCCGTTCAGAACCCAGTGATTTCCACCCCAGGCCACCAATCCCAACAAAGCGACCGCCGGAATCAATCTTGCCAAAGTTCCCAGCAACTTCCCACCTTCCAGCCCGCCCGCGATTTTGGTCATCATGAAATACAGCAGCGCGAAATTCGTCGCCGCAATGACCGCCGTGCTCAGCGCCAGGTATTCATGGCCAAAGTGGAAATGGAAGACAAACAGCGAATTTAACCCGGCATTCAACGCAATGGATCCCAGGGCCACATACATCGGAATAAAGCGCCGGTCGATCGCGGTGAACGCCGGTTGGATCACCTTGATGCAGGCATAAAAAATCAGCCCCACCGCATACCACTTCAAAGCCGCCGCCGTCGCCAAGGTTTCATAATGAGTGAATTTCCCGCGTTCATACAGCAGTGAAATGATAGGCTCCGCCAGAACAAAAAGCCCCACCGCCGATGGCAATGTCAGGAAAAGCACCAGCCGGTTCCCCGCTCCCAGCACGCTCCGGAATTTGTCAGTGATCCCTTCCGTCGCCACGCGCGACAGCACCGGCAAGGTCACCGTCGCCACCGCGACACCAAACACGCCGAGCGGCAGCTGCATCAGCCGGAACGCGTAGTTCAGCCAGGAGACCGGACCATCCTTCAACTCCAGATGGGACGCGAAAATCGTGTTCAATAACACATTCACCTGCACCGCGCTTCCCGCAATCACCGCGGGCCACATCAGCTGCAAAATGCGTTTCACCCCCGGATCCGACCAGTCGCGGCTGAACCGGAACCGATACCCCAATTTCCAAAGCGCCGGCAACTGCACGCCCAGCTGCGCCAAGCCGCCCAGCAAAGTGCCGATGCTGAACCCGATCATCGCCTTGGTTCCAAAAGTCGGATCCAGCAGCCAACCGATCCCCGCGCCGCCCACGATGCTCACGATATTGAAAAAGCTGCTCGCCATCGCCGGCACGCCGTAAACACGCTTGGAATTCAAAATCCCCATCACCAGCGCCGCCAGCGACACCAGCAAAATAAAAGGATACATGATCTGGGCCAACTGCACCGTGAAGGGGATTTTCCAGGCCTCCGTCTTCCAGCCTCCCGCCAGCAGGCGCACGATCAGGGGCGCTAACAAGACGCCCGCAAGCGACACAAAACTCATGAACACGACCGACAGACTCAAGATCCGGTGCGCCAGCCGCCACGCCGAGTCATCGCCCTCGGTCTTCAACTTCTGCGAAAAAACCGTCACGAAAGCCGTGCTCAGCGCCCCCTCGGCGAACAAATCCCGCAGCATGTTGGGAGTGCGGAACGCCACGGTGAAGCAGTCCCGCAACCCCGGCGCGAACAAGGCCGCAAAGATCAATTCCCTGACCAATCCCAGCACCCGGCTGCACATGATCGCCAGCGCCACCACCCCCGTGGCTTTCGCACTGGCTGATTTTTCGTCAGGAGCCGGAGCCGGTGTGGCAGGCACCGTGCTGGAGGGAGTCGGGTCGGAGGGATGGGACATTCAGTTTTTCAGGAAAGACCCACCCCACACCGCCGCATGCCTTCCGTCAACTGAGGGACTCTTTCATGGGACAATCGATTCCGGGTAAAATTGAACTCCCGGGTCGATCCGAAGCGTTACTATCAAAAACACAGCCAACCGCTTCCCCCATGATCACGCTAGCTACTTTCTCCACCCCCGAGGAAGCTCACCTCCTCCGCAGCCGGCTGGAGTCCGCCGGCATCCCTTCATTTTTGCACAGCGAATACGCCGTCCAAAACATGTGGCTCCATTCCAACCTTCTCGGCGGCGTCCGCGTCCAAATCGCCAATTCCGACCTCGAAGCCTCCCACGCCTTTCTAAATGCCGCACTCGTCGACCCGACCACCGATCCCGACTCCACCGATGCCGAGCCTAACACCGGCAGCGAATCGCGTGAATGATCCAACCATTCCTTCAGGAAGGGAGGCCTGAAACAATCCATAACGGTCGGGCAAAAATCTCCCGTGCGTTTGTGCCGGATTGTGGAATCAATGAATGGTGAATACCCCGAAACGACCCGGTTGGAGCCTTGTCCGCTGCTCTTCCCATGACGACATGCGTCGTCAGGCTATCGCCCGCTGGCAAAGGGTCAGCGCCACCCGCCGTGCGGAAGCCGCCTGGGAAATGGTGGCCGAAGCATGGTCCTTGAAAAATCGTCCAGCCCATGAACTCCGACTTCAGAGAATTATTACAGTGCTTCGCAAAGCATAGAGTCCACTACCTTGTGGTCGGTGGCTACGCAGTCATTCAATATGCAGAACCACGCTTCACCAAAGATCTGGATCTATGGTTGGAACCTGCGGCGGCGAATGCCCGACGGGTTGCTGTAGCTTTCAAGGAATTTGGCATCCCTCTCATTGAGGTAACCGAGTCCGAGCTGGCCCAGCCCGGCACACAGTTTATGCTAGGCCGATCTCCGGTAATGCTGGACTTCCTCACCAGCATCGATCCATTGGACTTTTCCGGATGCTGGGCCCGGAGAAAAATTGTCCGGCACAGCTTCGGCAGAGTGAACTATCTTCATAAAGCCGATCTCATCACAGCTAAACGTCACGCCGGCCGCCCGCAGGATATCATTGATCTCCATGCTCTGGGAGAGATTCCATCTTAACTCACGGCCCGACTCGTTCCCTTTCACCGACAGCAGACACCGGTGAAAATAAGGCCACTCACCATTTCGCGCATCCCTTCCACCTCCCTTGGCCTTTTAGTCGCCGCCGTTGGAAGTGCGGGGATTGCCGGCACGTGTTTAAAGTTGCATCATAAGGCATATTCCTTCTATTAAAATCCGACCTCCATTCCCCATGCGCCGCGCCCTTTTCGCTTTTAGTCTGTTATCCAGTTTCCTTACTTTATCCAGCTTGGCGAAGCCGGGCGATCCTGACAAAAAAGCTTCTCCGGTCCGGACCAATGACAATGTGGAATTTGTGATAGGACCCGATTACGCGGACGCTCCCGAACTCACCGTCAAGGACAGCATTCCCCAGGGGACAGTGCAGGAATTCACCTTCCACTCGACCGATAGCAAAATCTATCCAGGCATCGCGAAAGGCCAGACCGGCACCGTGCCCTATGAGCGCAAAGTCGCTGTCTATATTCCAAAACAATACCGCGCCGGCAAGGAAGCTCCCGTCCTCATCGCCCAAGACGGCATGGGCTACCGGGGGATTTTGCCCCCCATTTTGGACAACCTCATCGCCAAACGCCGCGTCCCGCCCATGATCGCCATCATGATCAACTCCGGGGGCGGCGATGCCCAGGGCAGCCAGCGCGGATTGGAATATGACACCGTCTCCGGCACCTACGCGGAGTTCATCGAGACGGAGGTCCTGCCCAAAATCAGCGAACTCTGCAAAGTCAAATTCTCCACCGACCCCGAAGCCCGCGCCACCATGGGCGGCTCCTCCGGCGGCTCCGCGGCCTTCACCATGGCCTGGTTCCGCCCCGACCTCTACCATCGCGTCCTGACCTATTCCGGCACCTACGTGAACCAGCAGTCGCCCCTCAATCCCGAGTCCCCGCACGGCGCCTGGGAATACCACGAACATTTCATACCCCAGTCCGAAAAAAAACCCCTGCGCGTCTGGCTGCATGTCAGTGAAAACGACAACGGCTCCAAAAAAGACGAGGCCTCCCTCCACAACTGGGTCATGGCCAACCAACGCATGATCGCCGCCCTCAAAGCCAAAGGCTACCCCTGCCGCTACGTCTTCGCCGAAGCCGCCGGCCACACCGACGGCCGCGTCACCAAACAAACCCTCCCCGAAGCCCTCGAATGGCTCTGGCAAGGCTACAAAGCTAAGTAAAAAAAGAAAGGAGCCCAAGAAAGGAGCACGGGCCTCCCGGCCCGTGTGTTTCTCAAAACCCCCATCCCCACCCCAAACCCACCTGCCCAAAACCCACCCACCCTCTCAAAACCAACCATCCTCCCCCCGCCATTTTTTCCGAGTGACATCGCCGGACCGGCAGCCATGATGCGTGCCACGCTTACCCATCCTGCCCGGTGCTAGAATACATCAAAATCGCCCGTCCCGACCATTGGTTGAAAAACATTTTCATCCTCTTCGGTCACGTCGTGGCGGTGGTCCTCCTCCCCAGCCTCTGGCATGGCAGCTCCACCCTCCTCACCGCCGCGTTCTCCCTCGTCCCGGCCTGTTTCATCGCCTCCGCGAACTACATCCTGAACGAAATCCTGGACGCGCCGTTCGACCGCCTCCACCCGACCAAAAAACACCGCGGCGTCGCCGCCGGCCTCGTCAAAGTCCCCATCCTGTGGGCTTTCAAAGCCGTGCTCATCATCCTCGGATTCGGCCTCTCCATCGCCTTTTTCAATCCCGGCTACACCCTCGCGCTCGCCATGCTGCTGGCGAGTGGCGTAGTTTATAACATCCCGCCGGTCCGCATGAAGGACCGCGCCTGGTGGGACGTCATTGCCGAATCCTTCAACAACCCCATCCGCCTCTGGCTCGGCTGGTTCGCCCTCGCCCCCTGGCCCGGCACCTGGCCGCCCCTCACTATCGTCCTCGCCTGGTGGTGCTTCGGCGGCCTGCTCATGACCGGAAAACGTTATGCCGAATTCCGCTTCATCGGCGGCCAGGAAAAAAGCGGCCTCTACCGCCGCAGCCTCGGCACCTACACGGAACGGAGCCTGATCATCGCCATGATCACCTACGCCAATCTGTTCTGTTTCGGCGCCGGACTCGCCATTGCCGCGCACCCCGCCCTGCATAATCTGGTGCTGGTTTTCCCCGTCATCGTCATGGCCATCATCGCCTATTTCCGCCACGCCATGAGCGAGGTCGGCGCCCGTCTGGAACCGGAGCAACTGCTCCGCAATCCCTGGATCATCCTTTGGACATTCCTCTCCGCGGCAGCGACCCTGGTCCTGCTGATGACGCAACGGAATCTCGTCCCATGGGCCGTCTGATCCCATCGGCCCGCCTCGCGGCGGTCCTCCTGCCGATCCTGTTCCTAACCGGACTTTCCTCCTGCCGTCTCCCCTCCGCGCACCCCGGCGCGGAAGCGCGCGAACTCCGCCGCATGGAGCAAAAATCCGTCAGGGCCCGCCTCTCGACGGATGGGCAAAGACTCTCCCTGCGGTTCCTCATGAAGGGGAAGGACGCCTTCGCCACCGTCACCATCGGCGCCGCCGCCAACACCGCCCTGACATTTCACCCGGACGCAAAATCCACCGCCGCATTCCTCGGAAAATCGTCCGCGGAAATCCCGGTTTTCGGACCCGCAGTGTGGCGCTCCGTCGCCGATACCCTCGCCCTCCGGCTCGCGCCCGCCAGCCCCTCTCAGGGCACACTCATTCTCGCCGGTGGACGCGAACTCATCGCCCACCGCGTCCGCGGAAAAGGAGTTCTGACCCCGCTGGCCCAGCGCCCGAAAGGCCTGAAAATCGTCAGGAAAATCTCCTCCCGCGAACTCGCCGCCGAAGTTTTCACCAACCGCGCCGACGCCCTCGATCGCCCCGCCGGCACCTCCGGGGGCATGATCCTCCTGACAGGAACTTTTCCGGAACTCGTCTATCTCGACCGCCGGCAGCACCGGCTGGTTTTTTTCTGCGTGCCCCTGGAGGAAGCTCCCGGCCTGCCCCTCGCCCCGCTTTCCACCGGGACCAATGCCGTGCGTCAGCTAACCAGTTTCATCTGGCGCAGCAATATCCTGGCAATTCTGAAAAACCCCGTCTCCACCACCCGCCGCATGGTCGCCAGCGGCACCAGCATGGTTGAGGCCGGAGTAGGCCGCCTGCTCTCCCGCCTGCCCACGGGTCCGCCCCCGCCCGTCGCCGCCCGACCTGACATGAACCCCGCGGCCTGGAACGCGGAACTGGCAAAAATCGCCTCCGCCCCGCCCAGCGCCGCGAAGCTCCGGCTCCGCCTGGGGGGCGACGAGTTTTTCCCGGAATTCATCCAGGCCGTCCAGGAGGCCCGCCGCAGTGTGGATATTCAAATCTACATTTTCGACAACGACGACTATGCGGTCAGCGTGGCCGACCTCCTCAAAAAACGCGCCGCCGAAAATGTCAGGGTCCGCGTGCTCATGGATGAATCCGCGTCCCTCACCGCCGCCGCCAGCCTGCCGGAAAGCCCCATGCCCGCCGATTTTTCAGCGCCGGATGACATCGACCGCTACCTGCGGAACGATTCCAAAGTCGCGGTCCGCCAGATGCCCATGACCGGGCTCTCGGCCTCCCACACCAAAATCATCACGGTCGATAACGAAATCGCCTGGCTCGGCGGCATGAACATCGGCCGGGAATACCGCTATGACTGGCACGACCTCATGATCGAAGTCCGCGGCCCGCTGGTGTCATGGATCAGTCAGGATTTCGCCCGCGCCTGGGCCCGCCACAGCTGGGGCGGCGACTTCGCGGTGGCCAGGCAAAATTGGTTCTCCACCGCGCGCAATCCCACCCCATCCCTCGCGCCGCCGTCCGTGCCGGAGGGCGCCATCCCCGTGCAGCCGCTCTACACCAGCTCCCGGAAACGCGAAATCGCCCAAGCCCAACTCGCCGCCCTCCGCCGTGCCCAGCGCCGCGTGTGGGTCCAGAACGCCTACCTCAGCGACGACGCTTTTATAACAGAACTCGTCAACGCCCGCCACCGCGGCGTGGATGTCCGCGTGGTTTTCCCCGCCGATAACGACAATGGCGTCATGGCCGCCAACAACCGCGCCCTCGTCCCCCTGCTCCGCCGCCACGGCGTCCGCGTTTTCCTGCTGCCCGGCATGTCCCACGTGAAGGCCGCCCTCTACGACGGCTGGGCCTGCGTCGGCTCGGCGAATTTCGACCGCCTCAGCCTCCGGGTGAACAACGAATTCAGCATCGGCTTCTCGGACAAATCCCTCGTCGGCGACTTGGAAAACCGTTTGTTCAAAACCGACTTCCAGCGCAGCCGCGAGGTCAAGTCCGACCCTCCCTCCAGTCCCACGGACGAACTCATGAACGCCCTCATCCGCAGCGTCGCCGGCCAGCTTTGAAACCTCGATTTTCCGCTAGGGATTCCCGTCCAGCACCTGGATCAGGCCGGCATCGATATACTGCCCGCCACCGTTCTGGTGGCAGTGCACCGCCAGCACATTGCGTCCCGGCTTCAACGCCTGCACCGCCACATCGGTCAGGTTGATATTCACATACCCCTGCGTCCATCGGCCCAGCCGCGCGATCTCGATGCCATTGAGATAAAACTCCGCATCCTCGTCGTGATGGACCCGCAGCGTGAGCGCCTGCCCGGCCGTGGATCCGCTGACGGTAAACTCACGGCGCAGCCAAATGTCGTTATTCCGCCACTCCGTCCGGATGACCGCCGCGGGCGTGTTCCGCGTCCCGAATCCGCCCGGCGTGGCCGGCCACGCCGCATCATCGAAGTCAGGCCGCTGCCAGCCTTCATGCGGCTCCTCCAACACATGCTTCCACGGCACCGGCCCTTCCTCGGCGGTGGGGGACAAGACCCGCGTCCGTTGCGGCGCGGGGTCCACCCTATCCAAAATCAGCCGGTGGATCACGCCATCGTCATACCCCGCCAATAACAACTCCCCCCGCTCATCCAGACCGAAGGAAACCGCCCGCGACGGTGCGCGTCCCAACTCCACGATCCTATCCAGTTTCCGCTCATTCTGCGTCAGGGCCCAAACGCGCCGGGACTCGTAGTCCGCAAAAATATACCACCCCGCCATGGCCGGAGCCAATTTCCCGCGATACACAAATCCACCCGTCACCGACACGCCGGCGCTGTGCGGATAACTGAAAACCGGCGGGATGTATTCCACGCCTGTTTTCCGGTATTGGTTGGAGTAGGGCTGATGCCCCTCGAAGACATTCCATCCGTGATTTTCCCCCACCCTGACAATCCCCACCTCCTCCACCCGGTCCTGCCCCACATCCCCCACCCAGAAGTCACCGGTCACCGGATCAAAGCTCATCCGCCAGGGCTCGCGGAATCCCAACGCGAAAATCTCCGGCCTCACCCCATCCCGATCCACAAATGGATTCCCCGCCGGAATTAGATAGGGCCGGGAACCGGACACGCCATTCACATCAATCCGCAAAATCTTTCCTAACAGCAGCCCCGGATCCTGGCCATGCCCCTGCGGATCCCGCTGCGGGCCGGTGTCGCCCATGCCAATGTAAAGCAGCCCGTCCGGCCCGAAAACCATGCCCCCGCCATTGTGATCCTGGGTCACGCCAGGAATCTTTAACAATTCCCTGGCCTCCGCGCCACTGTCTTTCTGCCCCGCGTCATCAAACCGCCGCTCCACCACCACCGTGGAAATACGGCCTTTTTCCTCTATCTGATACTTCAGAAAATACCGGCGGTTTTTCAGGAACTCCGGATGGAATGCCAAGGCCAGCAGCCCCGTCGCCCCGCCCCGCCTAACAACATTCCGCATGTCCACAAAAACCTCCCGCGAAAGCTCCCCCTCCGGTCCGGTGCGCACCAACCAGCTTCCGCCAAAATGCTCCAGCACCACATAACATCCCGCATTTCCCGGCACGGGAGCCACCCACACGGGCGCGGCAAATGGTTTCCCCCGTCCCAAAAACGGCTCAAAAACCACGCCTTTCCGCGCCACGGGAACGCCGCCGCGCAGCCCCGATCCCGCATCCACCGGCCGCTTCAAGGTTTCCAGATACGCGATTAAATCCGCAAATTCCTCCACCTTCATCGTCGCCTGCAAGCCCTCCGGCATTAGCGATTGCTCCAAATCCCGCCGATCCGCGATCTCCCCCATCGGCACGCGCACCGCGACCCCGTCCGCGCCCATTACCTCCACCCAATCCGCCGTCGCCTGCTTGATCACGCCCGCCGCGACCTCACCGTTTTTCCGCGTCAGCACCGTGGTGGTGTAACCCACGGCGATCGTGGATGATGGCTCCAGCACCGACTTGACCAGATCCGCCCTGCCAAATTTGTCGCCGATCCCTGACAAATCAGGTCCCGCCTTTGCCCCCGTCCCATCGAGCGTATGGCAAAGTGCGCATAAACCCCGCGAAGTGCCTTCAAAAAGCACCTTTCCCCGGGCGGCGTCACCGCCGTGTTCTGCCGCAAAGGCCGCGTAAGCCTCCTTCGCGGGCGGTGCCGGCGTTTCCTGCGCCACGGAAACGCCCGCAATGATCAGACCCGCGAGGATCGAAAAAGCCACCGCGGACTTGTTCGGAATAGCAGCATAGGACTTTCCGTCAAGCTGCACACCACGGGGAAAGGAGTTGAAAATCATGGCGATTGCTGCACGCCGCACGCCAAACGCGCAAGCCGGAACGATTATCCAATTTTTAAGAACAGGCCGAAATCCATGAGTAATTTTCATATTTATCACTTCCCGCACGACTTTTAGCGGATTCCGGCAGACGTCCTGCTAATCCTTTCCCCGAAATGCCCATCCACGTCGCCCTCACCCACCGCACGAGTTACAAATACGACCGCCCCACCGTCCACGGGCCCCACGTCGTCCGCCTCCGGCCGGCCCCGCACTGCCGCACCCCTATCATTTCCTATTCCCTCAAAGTGGAGGGCGGCCAGCATTTCCTGAACTGGCAGCAGGATCCCTTTTCCAACTATCTCGCGCGCCTGACTTTCGAAAAACCGCTAACCGAACTCACCATCGAGGTGGACCTCGTGGCGGAATTGGCGGTATTCAATCCCTTCGATTTTTTCCTGGAGGACTACGCGGAGGAATTCCCCTTCACCTACGAGGAAGCCGCCGCCAAGGAACTCGCGCCATTCCTGGAAAAAAACACCAGCGGCCTGGCTTTCAATAAATACAACGAGTCCATCGACCGCACCAAGCGCCGCACCATTTCCTTCCTGGTGGACCTCAATGCCAAGCTGGCCGGCGATATCAAATACGGGATCCGCCTGGAACCCGGCGTGCAGACTCCGGAGCAGACCCTGACCCTGCAATCCGGCTCCTGCCGCGACTCCGCGCTGCTCATGGTCCAGCTGCTGCGCCACCAAGGACTGGCCGCGAGATTTGTCAGCGGCTATCTGATCCAGCTGACTCCTGACATCAAATCCCTCGACGGCCCATCCGGCACGGAGGTCGATTTCACGGACCTCCACGCCTGGGTGGAAGTCTATCTGCCCGGCGCCGGCTGGGTGGGCCTGGACCCCACTTCCGGACTCTTCGCGGGGGAAGGCCACATCCCCCTGGCCTGCACGCCGGACCCCAGCGCCGCCGCTCCCATCAGTGGCGCCATCGGAATTTGTGAGACGGAATTTTCACATCATATGGAAGTCAGCCGCGTGGTGGAATCCCCGCGCGTCACGAAACCTTACACCGAGGAGCAGTGGGAGGACATCGAGGCCCTCGGCCACCGCATCGACCAGGAACTCGTGGCCGGCGATGTGCGCCTGACCATGGGCGGCGAACCGACTTTCATCAGCATCGACGACATGGAGGGCGAGGAGTGGAATTTCACCGCCGTGGGCCCTGACAAACGCGTTCTCTGCGGCACACTTCTGCGCCGTCTGAAAACCGCTTTCGCCCCTAACGGAGTGCTGCATCACGGCCAGGGAAAATGGTATCCCGGCGAGTCCCTGCCCCGCTGGTCCTTCGGCTGCTGGTGGCGGCGCGACGGCCAGCCGCTTTGGCAGGACGAATCCCTGTTGGCGGATATCAACAAAGACTACGGCCACACTGCGGAGGATGCCCAACGTTTCATCACCACCCTGACAGAAACCCTGGCCATCACTCCCGACCACATCCTGCCAGGCTACGAGGACGCCTGGTATTACCTCTGGCGCGAGCGGCGGCTGCCAGGGAATGTCGATGTCCTGGATTCCAAACTCGATGACAAGGAGGAGCGCGCGCGCCTCGCCAAAGTCTACACCAACGGATTGAAAAACATCGTGGGCTACGTCATGCCCCTGCGCCGCGATCCTGACGGCACGTGGATCACGGGCCCCTGGTTCCTGCGCCGCGAGCACCTTTTCCTGATCCCCGGCGACTCCGCCATGGGCCTGCGCCTGCCCTTGGACAGCATCCCGTGGGTTTCCGAAAAAGACACCCCGCGTATCCACGACGTGGATCCCACGATCCCCCAACCGCCTTTCCCTCCCTTCGTCAAACCCCTCGACCGCGTGGCTTCAGGCCAAGGTTTCGGAGCCGTCCCGCCCCCGCCGGTCACTCCGGAATTCCTGACATCCTATCCGGTTTCCGCGGCCGCCGCCGACAGCCCGCCTAACGAATCCTACGATACCCTGGCGTCCTCCGCGCCGCGCCTGTCCCCACGCCAGCAAGTCCTCCTCGAAGCCGCTGCCGAAGCCGCCGCGGCCAGCGCCAAATCCGATCCTTATCCCGTCGCGGGTCTCGCCGCTCAACCGGTCCCGGATGACGCACCTGTCGACCCGGAACGCGAGCCCGACCCCGGCGAAAGCGCCGGCTGGATTTCGCGCACGGCCCTCTGCGTGGAACCCCGCGAAGGAAAAATCCACATCTTCATTCCTCCCGTGCGCACCACCACGGACTATCTGGACATGCTGTCAGCCATCGAGGCCACCGCCGCCAAGCTCAAGCTCCCCGTGGTGCTGGAAGGCACGCCGCCGCCCTACGATGGCAGGCTCCAAAACATCAAGGTCACGCCCGACCCCGGCGTGATCGAGGTCAATATGCAACCCGCCTTTTCCTGGGACGAGCTGGTGCATAACACCAACACCGTCTATGAGGAGGCGCGCCTCACCCGCCTGGGCACCGAGAAGTTCATGATCGATGGCCGCCACGTCGGCACCGGTGGCGGCAACCATCTGGTTATTGGCGGCAACACCCCCGCCGACAGCCCGCTCCTCCGACGCCCGGATCTGTTGCGCAGCCTGGTGAATTTCTGGCAAAACCACCCTTCCCTATCCTTCCTCTTCAGCGGACTTTTCATCGGCCCCACCAGCCAGCATCCCCGCATCGACGAAGCCCGGAACGACTCCCTCTACGAACTCGAACTCGCCTTCCGGCAGATCCCTGACAAAGGCCCCGTGCCTCCCTGGCTCGTGGACCGCATCTTCCGGAATCTGTTGATAGACGTCGCCGGAAACACGCACCGCGCGGAGTTCTGCATCGATAAATTATACTCCCCTGACAGCTCCACCGGCCGTCTCGGATTGTTGGAGCTGCGGGCCTTCGAGATGCCGCCGCACGCCCGCATGAGCCTGGCGCAACAGCTGGTCCTCCGCGCCCTCATAGCAAGATTCTGGAAAACGCCTTACAATGAGGAATTGGTCCGCTGGGGCACCAGCCTGCACGACCGCTTCATGCTGCCGCATTTTGTGGAACAGGATTTCCACGACGTCCTGCGCGACCTCCGCGACCACGGCTATCAAATCCACGACGAATGGTTCGCCCCGCATGTGGAGTTCCGTTTTCCCATCTGCGGCTCCATCACCCACCGCGGCGTCCGCGTGGAAATCCGTCAGGCTCTGGAACCCTGGCATGTGCTGGGCGAACAAGGCCCCGGCGGCACCACCCGTTACGTCGACTCCAGCGTGGAGCGGCTCCAAGTCAAAGTCACCGGCCTGACGGATCCCCGCCATCGCATCACCTGCAATGGCCACACCGTGCCCCTCCATCCCACCGGCACCGCCGGGGAATTCGTCGCCGCCGTCCGCTTCCGCGCCTGGGCTCCGCCGGAAGCCCTGCACCCCACCATCCCCGTGCAGGCCCCTCTGACTTTCGACCTCCTCGACACCTGGAGCAATCGGTCCCTCGGCGGCTGCCAATACCACGTCGCCCACCCCGGCGGCCTCAGCTACGCCACCCTCCCGGTGAATAGCTACGAAGCCGAGGCCCGCCGCCTGTCCCGCTTCCTCCCCATCGGCCACACCCCCGGCAAACTCACCCCTCCCCCGCCCACCATCTCCCGCGAGCACCCCCTGACCCTGGACCTGAGGTATAAGTTTGTGAATCCCTGAACGGGGCAGCGCAATTGTTAGTTCCGAGTTCTCATGGATGACAAATAAAGTTTGGCAATCAAAAACGGCAGGCTTCGATTAACACGTTATTTGAAATACCGTGGGACATACAGGCCATGCACGACCACGACCCAAAATTTCCTCGCCCCGAGCAAATTCTGCGGTAGTGCGGCCTGAATCCTGTTTGTAGCGTTCCCGTTGCTTACCCCCACAACCGCCTGTGCCCCTCACCGCCTCCTCGCTCCTCACTGATTACCCGAAACCCGCCGGTGTCTGGGATGAAATGATGGCGTCCGACGGCAGCCTCCGCCCGCATTATCAACGACTTGCCGCCACTCTCACGCGGCTGGGACCCGGCGGGCTGGCGGCCTGCGCGGATCAGGCGAGGCGCTCCATCGCGGAGAACGGGGTCACTTACAATGTCTACGGCGACCCGCGCGGGATGGACCGGCCGTGGGAATTCGACCCCGTGCCCTTCGTCATTCCACCGCATGAATGGGCGGCTTTGGAGAAAGGCCTCATCCAGCGCGCCCGGCTTTTGAACGCCGTCCTCAGCGACCTCTACGGCCCGCAGCGCCTGCTCAAGGAAGGCGCGCTGCCGCCCGGCATCGTGTTGGGAAATCCCGGATTTCAGTTCGCCTGCCACGGCATCCGCCCGCCGGAGGACACCTGGCTGCACCTCTACGCCGTGGACCTCGCGCGCGGCCCCGACGGCCGCTGGTGGTGCTTCGCGGACCGCACCCAGGCACCCTCCGGTTCCGGTTATGTGTTGGAAAACCGCATCGTCCTTTCCCGCAGTCTGCCGGATGATATCCGCGATCTCCAAGTCCAGCGGCTCGCCGGTTTCTACCGCATTTTCCGCGACAATCTCTACCGCATCGCGCCGAATAACATCCGCCGCGAAGGCCCGCGCATTGTCCTCCTAACTCCAGGACCGCTTAACGAAACCTACTTCGAGCACGCCTACCTCAGCCGCTATCTGGGCTTCCCGCTCGTGGAGGGCGGCGACCTCACGGTGCGGGACCGCAAGGTCTTCATCAAAACGCTGGAAGGCCTGCAGCAGGTCGATGTCATCCTCCGCCGCGTGGATGACGGCTTCTGCGACCCGCTGGAACTTCGTCAGGATTCCTTCCTCGGCGTGCCCGGTCTTCTGGAAGCCATGCGCGCCGGCAATGTCTGCGTGGCCAATCCCATCGGTTCCGGCCTCGCGGAATCCCCCGCCCTGCTCGCCTTCCTCCCCGCGCTTTGCCGCCGGCTTCTGGGGGAGCAAATCCTCATCCCCAACACCGCCACCTGGTGGTGCGGCCAACGCAAGGAACGCGATCACGTCCTGGCAAATCTCGACACCTTCCTCATCAAAGGCGCGCTTTCCGACAAAGCAAGCAACCCCATCTTCCCGCACACGCTCAGCGCCAAGGACCGTGCCGCGCTCGTGGAACGCATCCGCAAGTCCCCCCAATCCTACGTCGGCCAGGAAAGGATAACACTTTCCGAAGCCCCCATCTGGAATGGAAAATCGCTCTCCCCACGCCCCATTGCCCTCCGCGTCTACCTCGCCGCCGCCGGTGACGATTTCATCGTGATGCCGGGAGGCCTGACCAGAGTCTCGGTTTCGCCTAACATCCCCATCGTCTCCATGCAGTCCGGCGGCGGATCCAAGGACACCTGGGTCCTCTCCGACGGCCCGGTCCTGCATCAGAGCCTGCTGACTCCCGACCTCCACGTCCGCGCCTCCGACCGGTCAGTCACCCAGGTCCCCAGCCGCGTGGCCGATAACCTTTACTGGCTCGGACGTTATGCGGAACGCGCGGAAATCCTGGTCCGCGTCATGCGGGTGCTCGTCACTCAACTAACGGATGAGTCCACCTTGGAAAACCCCATCACCGCCGGACTGCTGATGCGGCTCCTGGTGCCGTTGGAGATTCTGAAAAAAGCGCCGGAACCCCCGTTGTTGCTGGAAAAATACGAACGCGAGGCGCTCAATATTCTCTTCAAAAAAGACCATCCCTCCGGACTCGTCACCTGCATCGGCAACCTTCGCAGCGCCGCCTGGCGCGTGCGCGACCGCCTGTCCATCGACACCTGGCGCATCCTCTCGGAACTCCAGCAGGAACTCCCGCCGGACGGCACCCTCACAGAACTGGACGACGCCCTCATTTTGCTGAACCGGCTCATCCGCGGCCTCTCGGCATTCGCCGGCATGGTGATGGAAAACATGACCCGCAGCCACGGCTGGCGTTTCCTCGACCTCGGCCGCAGGCTGGAACGCTCCTCCGCCCTGTTGCTGCTGGTGCGGGGCACCCTGACAGAAGATCCGGACGGCCGTCACCTGCTCACGCCCATCCTCGATATCGCGGACAGTGCCATGACCTACCGCCGGCGCTACTTCGCGCACGCCCAGACGGACGCGGTTCTGGATCTGTTATTGCGCGAGGAGGAAAACCCGCGCTCCGCCCTCTTCCAACTGCTCTCCATCAGTGACCACCTTGCCCACCTCCCCGCCATGCCCGGACGCTCGGAACCCGGCATGAAACAACGCCTCATCGCCGAACTCATCAGCCAGCTCCGCCGGCTCGACCCCGAAACTCCGCCCGAGCAACTCGGCGCCTGCCTGGAAGGCACGGTCCAGGCGGTGAACCGGCTCTCGGACCGCATCGCCCACGTTTATTTCAGCCACGCCGGCGCCCAGATCAGCTAGTCCCGGACCATGCCGGATTCATCCTGACATTTTCCGTGGACCCCAGTCCCCCGCCCCCTATGAATTCCTCGCCGCGCGCCCTCGTGATCGACGACGAAGTCCAGCTCCGCCGCCTCCTGCGCCTAGCACTGGCCGCGAAGGGCTATGAGGTTTTCGAGGCCGCCACCGGAAGTCTCGGCATCTCCGAAGCCGCTTTCAGAAAACCCGACGTCATCCTGCTGGACCTCGGACTGCCTGACATGGACGGTCTGGAGGTGCTCAGGAATCTGCGCGGCTGGTGCGATACTCCGGTCCTGGTGCTTTCAGTGAGGGACGAGGAAAATGTCAAAGTCGCCGCTTTGGAAAACGGCGCCGACGACTATGTCACCAAACCTTTTTCGACCGCCGAACTGAACGCCAGACTAACGGCTATTCAGCGCCGCCGAACCCAGGGGGAGGAAGCGGTGCAAGCCCTCGGCTTTTTGAAACTGGACTACCCCAACCGCGAAGTCACCGCCGCGGGTGTCCGGCTCAAACTCAGTCCCATCGAGTATCAACTCCTGAAATTGCTGGCCCAAAATCACGGCAAGGTCGTCACCCAAAAACACATCCTCCAGGAAGTGTGGGGACCCAAAGCCACCGACCAGGCGCAATACCTCCGGGTTTACATCGGCCACCTTCGCAAAAAGCTGACTGATTCCGGCGTGAGCATCCAGAATGAACCCGGCATCGGTTATCGGTTGGTGCCGGATTCATAGGAAAGCACCGGCCTCAGCCCCGGCCCAACAACCCGAGCGAGGCCAGCAGGTAATAAACACCGCCAATCCCGATCACGACCGAACCGCCCCGCAGGGCACGCTTGTGGAACGTTTCCCCGCCTTGATCGCGCCCCATTTTCAGCACGGCGGAAAGGGGAGCGACCACACAAAGATGACCCACCTCCACCCCCACGCAGAACAACACCACCGCCCACGCCACCACGGCTCCTGACATATCCGACAGGGTTTCCAGCAACGCTCCCGCCAGACCCATCCCATGCACCAGACCGAACAGGAACGCCACGGCCAACCGCCGCACGCTCACCGCGGATCCTGGCAGGAAAATGTTTTCAAGGCAGATGAAAATAATGCTGGCCGCGATGCACGGCTCCACGAACCACGGGGGCAGCAACGGAGCCCCGCGCACGACCGTGAGCGTGACCGTTAGGGAATGCGCCAGCGTGAAAACCCCCACCACCTTGAATACTTCCCAAAACCCGCGCAGCGCCAGAACCAGCGCGGCGGCAAATAACAAATGATCCCATCCTTCGAGCACATGCTTGACTCCGAAGTTGAAAAATGTTCCAAGACTGTTCCAATCCATAAGCTTCAAATATCGGGAAATCACTTCCCGCCACAACTGAAACGACTCCCGCCGGAAAAACCCACGAAATTCGTTTCACTTTTTTCCCCCGTGGCCCAGCCGTCCCGCCGGCAGGTCACGGCGACACCGCCACCCGATAAAACCGGCGCGGCAGTCCGGTGACATCAGTGAACGTTTTCAGACTTCCATCCCCGGCCACCGCCGCCCCGGATGCTGTCCAACCCTGCGCGGGATCCGACGAAACCCGGAGTTGATAGTTGTGCCCGGCATGGGTCCGGAGAGTGACGTAAAACCCGCCGGGCGCCCGGCCGCAATCTGTCAGCGCCCGTCCGTTGCGGTCGATCAAGATGCCGTTGTTTTCAAACCCGGCCTGGAACACCGCCGTCCCGGTCAGGCAATCCAGCATGCCATTGTTCATATGCCATGTTATCCCCGTGACCATCCCGCGAATAAAGCCAAATGCCGACCGCTGCCTTACTCCAACCGCGTTATCCCCGCGGTCCCCACCGGCCCTCACCGCATCTTCATCCGCGGCCGAATGCGGACATTTTGTTCTGAAACCCGCCACTGACACGGCACGTTGTTTGAGTATCGGTCTCCCCCCAACCGCCGCTCCCTCATGTCCTTAAACGTCCCGTCCACCCGGATGCCCCGCTGGCTTCCGATCTCTTCCGCCGTCCTGGCGCTGGCTTCCTGTTCCCCGAAGACCGCGCCACCCAAATCCGGGGGCAAGCCCGCCACCATTCCCGTGGTGGTGACCAAGGCCGTGAAAAAAGACGTGCCGCTCATCCTGCCATCCATCGGCAGCGTGCAGCCCCGGGCCACGGTCACGGTCCGCCCGCAGGTCGGGGGGCAGCTTTCGGAAGTCCAAATCCGGGAAGGCGATTTTGTTAAAAAAGGCGACCTGCTTTTCACGATTGATTCCCGCCCTTTCGATGTCGCGCTCGCCCAGGCCAACGCCGCGCTGGACCAGGCCAAAGCGGAAGCCGCCAATGCCACCGCGCAGGAGGAGCGCTATGTGAAGTTGGACCGCAGCGGCTCGGTTTCCGCGGAACTGGTGGAGCAGGTCCGCACCGCCTCGGTCACCGCCCTATCCAAAGTCACCGCCGCCGAGTCGCAGGTCAGCCAAGCCAAACTGGAGCTGGAATATTGCCGCATCACCGCCCCGCTCGGCGGACGCGCGGGCCGGTTGCTGCTGGATCCGGGCAATATCGTCCAGGCCAATCTGACGGACCTAACGGTGATCAATGAGATCCAGCCTATCGAAGTTTCCTTCACTCTCGCCGGCCGCCACCTGGATGCCCTGCGCCAATACTCCACCGCGGATGCCCAGGGCAGCGGTCTCCAAGTCATGGTGGTGCCGGAAGGTTCAACCACCGCCAACGAGGCGGGGACCGTGGCTTTTTTCGACAACACGGTCCGGCCCGCCACCGGCACCATCGAAGTGCGCGCCATTTTTCCGAACGAAAAACAAACGCTATGGCCCGGACAATTCACGGACGTCCGACTGCGCCTGACTGAAACCAGGGGAGCCGTGACCGTGCCCGTCAAGGCTATCCAAACCGGGCAAAAAGGCCAGTTTGTCTATGTGATAGCGCC
>JAQGPD010000024.1 GCA_028293305.1 Verrucomicrobiales bacterium
CTCACAAAGCCAGATGCCCCAGGGCTAGCAGTCCGTAATAGGTGTATTCCACATCAAGGGCGTCATCGGCCCAATGCCCATGAAATCCGCCCTCGGCGCTCCATAACGTATCCACGAAATCCAACAACGACTCCTTGTGGGCGGCGAAGGACACCTGCATGCCATCCAGCGCATGCAGCGCCACCGCGGTTGACAGCAAATCCGGCATCGGTGCGCCGGGCATGGCCTTGAAACCACCTTCCGGATGAATCTGCGCCAACAACCACCGCCCCGCCGCCTCGTCCGGAGTGCGCCGCAAATGCCGGTGCAGGGCCACCGCCGCCGCCACCGCCGGGGTGGTCCCCACGGGGATTCCCGGCTCGTTGGCGTAGCCTCCATCAGGGGTGCGCAAGGCTTCCAGACATCCGGTCAGGGCCATGGCGTCGGGCAGTTCCACGCCAAGATCATAATGCGCCGCCCACCCCAGCAAATTCCCATAAGCCGAGCACGCGGAAGCGCCCTTCCGTTGATTGAATCCGCCATCGCCGGACCGCCATTGTTCCACTCCGCCCAGGATGCCCTCCACGATTTCCCCGCCCGGTCGTCCCCAAATGGAAGGCACGGCATTCCAACATCTTGCCAAACAACAAAGGTGCACAAAATCCAAGCCCGCACCGGTCCCGAAACCCCGCAACCAACCCACCAGCCGCTCCCAATCCGGCTCTTTCCGCAGCGCCAGCAATCCCTCGATCCCAAACACCGTATAATAAAGATCGCTCCGCCCCTCACGGTCCCCGAACGCGCCGTCCGGAGTCATCCGGCTGCGCAAAAAACCCTCCACCAATCCCACGGCGTCCCCCAACATATCAGGCGCCAGCCGGGCCACTTGCAGCATCTCCAGTCGAAAACTCATCGCTTAAAATCCCGCCTTTCCATACAACCACCAGCGCAATCCCTCCCACATCCGTTCCAGCTCCACCCGCGCTCCCGCCTGGAAACGCTCCCATCCCGGTCCGTGCTCGAAAAACACCACCCACCCGAAGGTCGCGACGCTGTAGAGCAGCAGCCAGAACAGCCATCGGGGGAAGCGCATCATGTTTCGGTTAAATCGATTATCACAGCCATAATCCGCCGCTTCCCGCCCGTCGAGGGGGGAAATTCTTTTCCGTCTTACCGGATGCCACCGCCTCAAAACCGCTGCACGCTGGCACTGGTCCGCTTTCCAGCCCAGGCGGATTCCCCGCATTTTTCAAATCCCCCCAAATTCACATGACGCATTCTGCCACAACCCCCGCATGGGCGGAAAACCAGGCAGAAGGCCCGAAGGCCGCAACGACGGGCAATTTTCACGATCAGCCCCCTTCCGGCCCGTTCCGTGCGGAGTCAGCGGACATGTTCAAGTCCCTCTTTGCCCCGAAAAACGCCGCCGCCATCCCCGCCCCGCCGCCGGCCTGCACCTGCGGCGCCCCGCTTTTCCGCGATAACACTTCCTGCATCCGTTGCGGCGCCCTGGTCGGTTACCTGCCGGACCGGAGTTGGCTGCTCGCCTTCGACAAGGCTCCGGCCCGCAATAATAGCAATACCCCGAACGCGTCCCAGACCTACGCAAACCCCCACCCCGCCCTGGCGAAACGCAGTTTCAAAACCTGCACCGGCCGCGCCGCCGCCCACCAATGCAACTGGATGATCGACGTCACGGACGCCGCGACCCAATGCCTCTCCTGCTCCCTCACCCGCACCATCCCGGACCTCTCCCACCCGGGTGCCCCGGACCGCTGGGCGGAAGCCGAACGCGCCAAGCGCCAGACCATCGGCCAGCTGCTCCGCCTCCGCCTTCCCGTCCGCTCCCGCCACACCCACCCGGATGGCATGTGGTTCGATTTTCTTGAACCCCTGCCCGGCACCGTTCCCGTCCTGACAGGTCACGCCGATGGCCTCATCACCCTGAACCTCGCCGAGGCCGACCCCGCCCGCCGCGCCCAGATCCAGGAGCAGATGGGCGAAAGCTTCCGCACCCTGGCCGGGCACATGCGGCACGAACTCGCGCACTATTACTGGCAACTTTTTTCCCAAAACGCCGAGTGGCTCCAACAATTCCGCAAAGTCTTCGGCGACGAACGCGCGGACTACGCCCAAGCCCTGGACAAACACCACAAACAAGGCGCTCCCGCCAACTGGTCCTCACAATTCATCAGCCCCTACGCCAGCAGCCATCCCTGGGAGGATTGGGCGGAAACCTTCGCCCACTATCTCCACATGGAGGAGGCCCTCCACACCGCCGACCGACTCGGGCTCGACCTCCAGCGCCTCCACCTGCGGACCGATTCCTTCGACCGCGCCTCGCTCCAAGTCGCGGGCTCCCCGGCTCTAACTCCCGCCTTCCTGCACTCCATCGACCGCTGGGTCCTCCTCAGCCTGGCCGCCAACGAACTGAACGCCGCGCTCGGCCATCCGCATGCCTATCCATTCATCTTCAATCCGGTGAGCGTCTCCAAACTCCACGCTGTGCACCAGTCCCTGCAAAAATTCGCCGCGCCGGCCTGATTTGAAATAACAAATCCTGCATGGGATCCCCGGCCAGTCCCGCCGCCATCTAAAAATAAGGGGCTATGTGGCAGCGCATAGCGGTGCTTGGAGCATCCAGGCGGAACTCCCCGGAGCCGGAATTTCGCGAAAGATTATGAACGGAAAACCATTGTTCATCCGCTCGCGTTTCCACTAGGATTCCACCGCAGTCCATGGCCACCGCCAACTGCGTTATTCCACCCAACCACCGCCATGATCAGATCCGCCCTAACCGCCCTAGTTCTCTGCGCCGTGCCTCTCCTGCACGCCGAAACGCCGAAAACCACCGCGCCTGACAAAGCGCCAAAAACCGAAAAAACGACCGCCGCCGCCGACGCGAAGAAAACCGCCGCCAAGGAAAAAGCCGAAACCAAACCGGAAAAACCCGCCAAGCCCGCCAAACCAGCGGCGGATGCCGTGGATCCCGCTGACAAGGCCCTTCTCGAACACGCCGACAAAGAACTCAAAAAACTTTCCCCCACGCAGACATCCAGCCTCCTCAAACTATCCAACGAAGGCACCCCGGCCGAACTCCAGACCATCCCGGGCGTCGGCGAAACCAAAGCCGCAGCCATCAAAAAAGCCCGCCCACTCGCTTCCGCAGACAAACTGATCATGGTCGACGGCATCGGCGAAGTCACCTTCGACGGCATCGTCAAATGGGTAAAGGACGGCATGCCCAAAGATGAGTCCGCCACCAAACCGGACGCCAAACCAAAGGCCAAAACGGAAACCAAACCCGCCGCCAAAACGGAAACCAAGCCCGCTACAAAGGCTGAAACCAAACCAGCCGCCAAAGCCGAATCGAAACCCGCGGCCAAAACCGAGAAAAAATAAAATAACGTTTTTTCTCGCCATCCTTGGCAAGAAGCAGACGGGGCCCTGCCCCGGCCATTCCCAGGAAGCTAACTCGGCCATAATCGAAATCACCAAACTCCTTCGGCCCGGCGGCCTATTGTGATACCCGGCGCACCCTGCCAGGATTCACAAAAATCCGCCGGGCTTTTTTTTGTTCCAATCACCAGCTTCTGCCCCCCGTTCCCAAGCAGTCAGCTGGAAAATAAATGATTTTAATTCCCGCATCATGCACTCATGATGCTCACATGAGATCGTCCCCCCATGCCTCATTTCGAAAAGGTCTGTTTTCCACAATCTTTTTCCTGGGAGCAGGTCACGCGTCGGCTCAGCTGACCCTGCAGGATGCGTTGGACTCGCCGGCCTTGGCATGGTCCGCAGGTGGCCCGGCTCCCTGGCTCGCGGTGCCGAGGGCGGATGCGCATGCGGGGAGTTCGGTGGCGGAACTGCGCCTGCCTAACACCCCGGACGAGCCACCATACGGCCCCTGGCTGGGCTGCACGCGGACTTGGTTGGAAACGACCGCGACCGGACCCGGAGTCTTTTCCATCTGGATGCGGCATAACAACAATCCCTACATCGCCATCAAAGTCTCGCTGGATGGAATTGTCAGGGAATCCCTTCATCTGTATGGTTATGAACCCGACGTAACCTGGTCCCCTTGGCATCGGATCAGCCTGCCTTTGGGCCCGGGCACCCACCCCATCCGCATCGACCACACTTTTTACTGCGACGAAAATCAAGGCACCATGATGGTGGTCAATCCCACCATTCAATTGGACCATGCATCGGTCACCCCGGCACTCGATGATGATTTCCTGACAGCCCTGGAAATCCCCACCGGCTCCCCGGATTGGCTGGCGGGCGGGGACGGAACCCACGCCATCATCCAAACCGAAGCCCATGACGGCATCGACGCCATCAAGTTCACCCCCACCGCCTCCGACTTTGTTATATATGATTTGTCCCCGCCTTGGATTGAGAAAACCCTCCAGGGTCCTATCACCGTCTCATGGTGGTCCCGCATCCTGGGCAACCAGCCGGAAGCCGTGCCGGACGGGCCATGGACGCGGAACCACCGCTTCATTCCCGCAGGTGCCGAGACCGTGCGCTGGTCCTCGCAAACTCCCATGCTGTTGGATGAAATCAGCATGTCCTCCGCACCGGAAATCCCGCTGCCCGAAGCATTGGACGCGGATGGCCGACTTTTCCAACAAAATGGAACGGCATGGAAAGGCGTTCGATCCCCAGCTGCTCCGGATGGCATCGACGCCGCCTGGTGCCGTCCCCTGACAGCTGGCGTGGAAGCCCTCGAAACCACCGTCCAAGGCCCCGCAAGCCTCACGTTTTCCTATCAAACCGTGAATACCGGCCTGCAATTCCACATCGACGGCCAGGAAGTGTCCCTGCCCCCATCTCCGATTTCCTGGCTCCTGCCCGCCGGAATCCACACCCTTCGATGGACCGCCTTAAAGTCATATTACGCCGACCCTAACGGGCTGGCGTATTTGGACAATGTGCAAATCCAGCCACTGACCGTGCTCCCTCTGGCCGAAGCTTTGGACGACCCCGCACTGACCTGGACCACCGGTCCCAACCCATGGACAGGATTCGCCACCCTCTTTGCGCCGGATGGTCAGGATGCCGCGGCCGCGCCCTTGTTGCTGGCCGGCGAGAGTGCCTGGGTGCAGACCACCGCCAACGGCCCCGGACGCCTGACCTTCCGATGGACCTCCACCGGGGCTCCGCCCTTTGCCGCCGCACCGCTCACGGCCAAGCTGACGGTGGATGGCAGGTTCGACTTTCCTTTGGCCCATAACATGTCCGCGCCGCTTGTTGAGGTGGGTCCCGGAACCCATGTATTCAGATGGCAGGTGAACGGAACGGCCACGCTAAGCTCCGCCATGCTGGATCAAGTGTCATGGACCGGCCTGCCTGAAGGCGCCCCCATGCTGCAGGGCTTGGACGGCATGGCCGGACCTTGCTTCCTATCCAATGCCGGACTGGCTTCCACCTCCGCGCCTGCCGAGTCCCACGATGGAGTGGACGCGGTGAAACTATCCCCGTCGGTGGTCGGGTTCATTCCCGATCAAAACCTGAGCATTGCCATCGAGGGACCGGGAACTTTCAGCTATTGGACCAAGTCCTCCACCTCCGCCACCCTGGATCTGGATCAGCTCGCCGCCAACTCCGCAGGCCTCAAAACCGTATGGAATAACAATATCCGCTTTATCCCGCCCGGACCCCGGATCCTGACATTCAACACCACCCGGGACCAGTCCGCCCCCTCCGTGCCGCCAACGGTTTTGTTGGATGAAATGACACTGGTCCCGCTGGCCACCCTGACACTTCCAAACGCGCTGAATCTGCCCGGCCCATGGACCACCGACCCCGATTTCCCATGGACCGGCCTGCCCGCCAGCCCGGATTTCACCTCCCCGGCCGCCCACGCCCCGGCGGCCACGGTGGAGAATCCCTCGTGGCTGGAAACCACTCTCGAGGGACCGGCGGTCGTCAGTTTTTCCGTCAGGGGAAGCTCCCTGACATGGACGGTGGGCCAAGCCATTCCGGTCCAAAATCCAAACGGCGCCGGTGCCCCCGCGCCCGCCGCGGCCTACATTCCCCCGGGCCGTAACACTATCCGTTGGACCTCGGCGGGAGCTGTCGCCAGCCTGGGGAATGTGCGCCTCCATCCCATGCCCGGCACGGTGAGCATACGGCCGGTCGGTGATTTCCTGGAAATCAACGTGCCGCGTCCTGACGGAATTCCGGATGCGAATATCAAAATCCAGGTTCAAGATTCAGGGAACTTTTGGTATCTGGACTCCAATGCCGCCATTCAGTCCAGCGATGCCGCCAACGTCATTTTCCGTCTCCCGAAACCGATGGTCCCCAGCCGGATTTACCGCGTGGTATTTTCACCTCCCTGACCATCCGCTCGAAGTGTCAGGGAACCTTCGAGGGCAGGTGCAGCCCGTCCAAAAACATCTGCACCGCCAGAACGACAAGCAGCATCCCCATCAACCGCTCCACCGCCATGAGGCCCCGGCGCCGCAGGATCCTGGCAAAAAACGGCGCGCCCAGCAGGATCACCGTGCTCACGCTCCAAGCCCCCGCCAAAGCCAGGAAAACCGGCCATAAGGACTGCGCCGGATTTCCTGTCAGGACCATCAGGGTGGCGATCAACGAGGGGCCCGCTATCAAAGGCACCGCCAGGGGCACAATGAACGGCTCCTCTTCCTGAGCTTCCGCACCCTCACCCCCGGCCTGGGGAAAAATCATGCGCAGCGCTATCAAAAACAGCATGATCCCGCCGGAAATCCGCAGAGCTTCCGAGCTCAGCCCGAAGACTCCCATGAACCCCCGGCCCCCCACGAGCACCGCCAGCAAAATACCCAGCGCCACCAGGCACTCCCGCAGAATCACACCCACCCGGCGCTCCTCCGGCACGCGGCGCAGCGCGGACATGAAGTTGGGAATGTTCCCCAGGGGATCCATCACCAATAACAAAGTCAGGCCTGTTGAAATCACGTCCATCCCCCACTCAAACCCGGATGCCCGCCGATGTCGAGCGGGTGTGGCAAGCGGGACAAGCCAAGCCGGGCCCGATCAATGATGCTTCAGCGTGGACTCCAGGTCCGCGGCCGGAATGACCTCGGGTCCGGGGTCCGTCGGGGTGACGGTCTGCCGTTTGGCGGTGCCGGAAACTTTCATGACGAATGCATAACAAGCTGGAATAACAAAAACTCCGATGATGGTGGCGAGGGTCATGCCGAAGACCACGGCGGTGCCCATGACCTTGCGTGACTCCGCCCCGGAACCCGCCGCGATGGCGAGAGGCACCGCTCCGAGGATGAATGCGAACGAGGTCATAAGAATGGGCCGCAATCGCAGCTTGGCCCCCAGAATGGCCGCATCCATGAACGGCACCCCTTTTTCAAATTCCATTTTGGCGAACTCGACAATGAGGATGGCGTTTTTGGCCGCCAGGCCGATGAGCATGATGATGCCGATCTGGGCGTAAACGTTGTTCTCAAAACCACGCATGAGGAGACCAATATAAGTGCCCAGCACCACCAGCGGCGTGGCCAGCAGGACACTGAATGGCAGCGACCAGCTTTCATACTGCGCGGCCAACAACAAAAATACAAATACGATGGCGAGTCCGAAGATAAACACCGCCTGCCCTTCCGCCTTTTTTTCCTGGTAGGTCAGGCCGGTCCATTCATAACCGAATCCGGCGGGCAGCACCTGCCTTGCCACCTCCTCCATGGCGGCCACCGCCTGCGTGGAGCTGTATCCGGGGGCGGGAGCACCGGTGATTTCCGTCGCCCGGAAAAGATTGTATCGGGTGGTGAAACCAGCTCCCCCGGTTTGAGTGATGGTGACGAGCGTGTCCAAAGGAACCATCTTTCCGTCCTTGTTCCTGACAAAGAATTTATTGATATCCTCCGGCTTCCCTGTGAACTCCGGCTCGGCTTGAAGATAGACCCGGTAAATGCGGCCGAAGCGGTTGAAGTCATTGACGTAGGCTCCGCCGAGGTAGGCTTGGAGCGTCGAATACACATCGGTCACACTCACTCCGAGGACGCGGCATTTTTCGCGGTCGAGGTTGACTTTGACCTGGGGAACCTGGGGTCGGAAGCCCGTGTAAAGTCGGGCCAATTCCGGTCGCTCGCTGGCGGCGGTCATGAATTTCAGGGTCATGAGCGCCAGCTCATTGACCGTTCCTCCGGCGCGGTC
>JAQGPD010000052.1 GCA_028293305.1 Verrucomicrobiales bacterium
AACTTCAGCAGCGGCCAGACCCGCTCCCAATCGATGCCCGGAAGCCCTTTTACATAAGCATCGCAGATCACCCTATCCACTTCATCGCCGCCTTGTCCTACCTGGAAATCCTTTCCCTGGATGAAGGCGGTTTCCGCGCGGCCGTTGCGCTCAAATCGTTCCGCGAAGGAATTCACAATCCGCGCGGCCGCCTCCGGATTCACGATGGTCAGTAAAGGATAGTGTGTCTGCCAAGTGTCCCACATCGTGTATTGATCATCCCAATACGGCGCCGAAGCCGGCCAGCCCGCGGGATCGCCGGTGCGGTTGCGCGGCTGGATGAGACTGTGGAACAGCGCGGTGTAAAGGCGGGTGCCGTCGCTCAGTTTGATGCCCGGTGTCTGGAGAACGGACAGGGTGTCATTCCACTGGGTTTTGGCGGCGGCTTCCAGACCGGCGGCATCCCAGGCGGGAATTTCGTTTTCCAGATATTGCCGGGCGCGGGCCACGGAGTTGAAGGAAACCGCGATCTTCATACGCACGGTGCGCATCGTGTTAGTGTCAAATCGCATCCAGCCGCCGAGGCGTTGGCGCGTGGCGGTGGTTGCTGTCAGGATGCCGTCCCGCAGGGTGGATCCGATGAAGGTCCCGCCGGAAACAGGAGTGGCATCCACCTTGGCATAAAAATACACATTGTATCCCGCCGGGTTCCAATTTCCGTCAAAACTCCCGCCGCCGCTGATCGTTCCGGTGGCGGTGTCGATCGTCAGGGATCCGTTTGTCAGGGCGGTGGCGCTATTCAGCTTTCTTGCAATATCGAAGTTTATCCTGGCATCCCCGGAGGCGGGAAAATCGAATTGATAGATGGCGCAATTCGCGGACGGCACGACCGTGCAGTCGGTGGTCCAGGTGTTCAGCCTGCCGCGAAAGGAATAAGGGTGCGCGGCAACGTTGGAAATGGGGGAGGCGCAACTGGCTTCCGTGATCCCGGCGCCTAGGCGGGGCGAGATTAGAAAATTTCCGTAGGACATGGTGCTGGAGCCCGAGCCCGTGGCATGGAGTTGTGAGAAACCCACCACCGGACTGCCCGGCGCATAACCTCCCGCGGCGGCGGCTTGAGTGTCAGGACTTGGATAGATGGAGGAAAGCGGCAGGCAGGCGCCGGGCACGCAGGATCCAGTCCCGGAGCCTCCGGAAACCCCCACCATCGGGTTGACCAGATCGGCTAGTGCCGTGCCGGGCGGCACTTCGGGATCCACGGGGGGCCCGCCGCCTGGGGGGACCTGGTTGAAGCTCAGATTGTCGATCGCATGGCGTCCGTTGGAGGCATAGGTTTCCGACGCGCGGCTGAAGGTCAGCGTATAACCGGCACCCGGTTGGCCGGTGAAATCGGGGGTGACTTTGATGACACTGGAAGCAGCGGCGGTGTTGTTAAGTGTCACGGTTTGAGTCCATACCGGATTGGATGTGGAATCTGTCAGGGTCAGATTCCAGACCGTGGTGCCCGCCGATTCCGCAGTGTGGCAAAAATCAAAGGAATTGATAACCACTGCATAGCCGGGGTCGGCGTTGAATTGGATCGTATGGGTTCCCAGATCCAGCTGGCCGACCCGGGGCATGCCGCCCTCATTGTCCCAGTCGCCGCCGCCGGGCGTCAGACTTTCGAGGTTGCCGAAAAACGTGCTGGTATGGATATCCCACGCGCCATCCCATGTCAGGGAAATGTTGGGAGTGGTTCCGTTATTCACCGTATAGCCATTTCCGTCGGCGGTGGCGTCGGATGCGAGATTGCCTGGAACGGTGGCATTGCTCCCTCCCAGTTGGCCGAAGCCGACGATGGTTGCCCTGGCGGCGGGCTGCATTCCGACTAGCAGAAAGAGGGCATGGAGGATCGGGTGGGATTTCATTCAGGAACGGATGGGTTGGGGGGACTGCCGCGCATGGAAGGGAGGGCAGTGAGTCAGCGCGCCCGCGGAGGCTGTGACCCGCGGGCTGAAAAAAGAGGCAACAATGCCAGGGGAACCGGCATTGTTGCCTCAGGCTGGCGTTAGGTCGGATTACCGGCGGCGGCGCAGCAGCAAAGCCATGCCCGCGAGTCCCGCGATGGTGGCGGAAGAGGCCTCGGGCACTTGGCTGAAGCTCAGGTTGTCAATGCCGTGACGGCCATTGGAGGCGTAAGTTTCGGAGGTGCGGTTGAAGGTCAGACGGTAGTCCTCACCGGGAGCTCCTGTGAAGTTAGGGGATAGCGTCACCACGCTATTGGTGAGGGAAAGCCCGAGGCTGCTCCAGACCACGGCGGCGGCGGAATTTGTCAGGGTGACATCCCAGACGGTGGTGCCGGTGGTTTCCGGGGTCTGGGCAAAATCGAAGGAATTCATCACCACGGCGAATCCGTTGTCGGCGTTGAAATCGATCGTGTGCGTGCCCAGGTCCAGCTGACCCACGCGGGGAACCGCGCCTTCATTGTCCCAGGCGGAACCACCGACTGTCTGGGCTTCGAGGTTCGTGAACTGGACGGACGTGTGAATATCCCAATTGGCGTCCCAGACGAGCGCGATGTTGGGCGTGACCCCGTTGGTCACCACAAAGCCGTTTCCGTCAGCGGTCGCGTTGGATCCTAGCGCGCCAGGAACGGTGGTGTTGTTGCCTCCGAGTTGACCGAATCCGATGACCGTAGCCTGGCCCAGGCTGGCAGTGCCCAGGAGCATGCCGATGGCGATAAATGTATGTTTTGTTTTCAAGGTGGTATGGTGGTTTGTTTGGTTTTGTTTTTTGATAGTCCCGAAGGAAAAGGAACGCGGTCGGCCTTCGTCGAAGTCTTGTCAGGACGAGGAATTTATTTGGGAGCCGCGGAGAGTCGGCCAAAGATTCTGCCATCCCCCGCGGCGGAGGAGGGGAGGGTGATCGTGACGGTCTCACGCCCGGGAGTGGGGAGGTCGGGCTGGATCGTCACATTGCCAGTGGTGCCTTGAGGCAACACCACATTGGTCCAGTTGTCCAGGGCGCTGCTGTATTGGAAAATCTGGTTCGTGTCCGCCGTCGTGGCCGTGGCCCTGACAAAACGGAAGACCGGATTTCCCTGGCTGACGGTGACCGATGGCAATATCCCGGTGGAGATTGCCCGTGGGTCGCCGCCGAGCACATATTCCAACAAATTGGGAATTCCATCCTTGTCAGGATCCCCCGCCGCCGTGGTGTCGGTCAGCCCCGGGAAGGTGGCCAGCCAAGTGTTATATCCTCCACCGCCGGGAGTGTAGGCGAGGATCAATTGATTGTTGGAAGTGCTTAGCCGCCACGTGCCCGTTCCGGAAAAACCGGGGGCATCCACCCGCCAATTGTCCGCGGTCAGACCTGTCAGGGCGGTGGAGGCACTGGCCAGGGCAAACTGTTTGGCGGTGTTGGAGAAATTGCCGAGGGAATTGATATCCACGAATACAGTCAGGGGTGAAGCTGCCGTCGCGGAGATCGCCAGACTGCCGCAACTGACGGTGTCATAACCACTTCCGCCGGTGCCGTTCCAGTCCGCCAATTCGACGGCCAAAATGGATCCCGGAGCGAAGGTGATGGAGGATTGCGTGGTAGCCTGGCCGATGCCACTGCCCGGCGCCAATGTGCCTTCCACGATCACCGGACTGCCGGTGTTCAGGCTGCCTTCCAGTTGGGCGCCAGGAAGCACCCGCAGCGTGGTGCCTTCCATGGGACCCTCCGCTGCCAACGTTCCTTCCTCGATTCGGGTGTCGCCAAAGTAGCTGAGTGTGCCGGTCACTGACAGTTTGCCGCCTCCGATTTTCACCAGTCCGCCCGTGGTGTTAGTCTTCAAATCCGCGATTGTCAGGATATGCGTGTGCGAGGTGATAGGCGCTGTGGCCCCGCCTCCGGAAAAGATAAACTCCACGCTTTCCCCTGCCAGGAAATTCCGGCCGGGCGAAGTCATCACCACGCGGGTGACGCTGCCATTTTCCACCTCCGCGATGGCGGTCGCGCCGCTGCCGGATCCGTTGGTGGAAACGCTGACCAGCGGCGCGCCGAGGTATCCCGCACCGCCCGCCGGCAAGGTGAAACCGCCGCCCGCCGGGTAGATTCCCGATCCCTCCGCAGCGGTTAGGCTGGTATCCATGGATGCTGTCAATCCTGACGTGTCCACGGTGAGGCCGCCGTTGTATATCGTCCCGGCGGCCACGCTGGGGGAAAGCAGGGAGATCGCGTCAGCCCCGGCGCGCAAGGTCGCGCCATTGAAATTCACCGCCGTTTCCAAGGAGCCCGCAGCCTGATGGATCGGGCCCCCAAGGACCAGTGTTCCGGGATTCAGATTCAGCACCGCTCTTGTGGCATCGCCGGCGTTGCCGACCGATAATCCGGTGCTGTTCAACGTGGTAACAATCGCGGAACCGCCCGCCAGGCTGCCCAGATTCATCGTGGCCGTGGATCCGGGGCGGTCGGCCAGCAGGAAGCGGAATCCGGGGGTGACATTCGCTTCCCCTCCCAGAAAGGAGGCCACGCCTTCACCCTTGGCTCCGCCGAAACCGCCGATGGCCACCCAGCGCATGCAATTCAGCACCCCGCCGGTCTGGACAAAAACTCCCCATCCTTCATTGCCGATGCGCATTCCCGAAGCACTTCCGCCGCCGCCCGTGTTGAGAAATCCGCCGGTAAGTTGATAGGCGCCGTAGGACCCATTCACCGTGGCAATGCCGCCGCCGATTTCCAAATATTCCACTCCGGGTCCGCCCACGCTGAGCGT
>JAQGPD010000147.1 GCA_028293305.1 Verrucomicrobiales bacterium
TCGTAGAAGCTGAATTTGTCATGAAAATTGGTAAATAGGGATATTTTAAATTAGGATATTAGTAATTTAAGAAATTAAGAAATTAAGAAATGGGGTAATGGGTAAATGGGGAAATGGGGAAATTGAAATTCGGAAATGAGAAATAGGAAATAGGAAATAGGAAATAGAAAATGGAAAATGGAAATAGGAAACTGAAAATAGCGGCCCGCTTGCCGCACGGAGGCGTGCCGCGGTCCCTACCTTGCCTGATCCGGAACGGTTCATCCCCCACTGGCCCGCGCCGCTGATCAGCCACGGCTCAGCCACCAGAACGCCAGAGGCACGGTCACCAGACTGGCCAGATGGGTCACCAGGGTCGCTGCGGAGGCGAACGCGGGCACGCCGCCATACAGCCGCGCCATCACGGGCGAAACCGCGGACGTGGGCATGAGGGCCACGATGACCGCCAACAATTCCAAATCCGGCGGCAAGGGCAGGGCTTTGATGATGGCAATATAAAGGATCGGCAGCACCACCAGCCGCAGCACGGTGATGAAAACCAGATCCCGCGTCTGATCCCGCCGGAATGCGCCCTGCAAGGTGGCGCCGATGATGATCAGCATGAGCGGCACGCTCAGCGATCCCGTGTTCCGGCACACCGCCAAAAACGACGCCGGCAACCACCCGCGCGCGCCGGACCATGCCAGTCCTATGGCCAAAAACATGCTGAGCAGCGGAGGCGATATCAAATGCCGCAAGGTCCGCCGCCAATCCGTGACGCCGCCAAGAGTGAATATCCCGATAGTCCAAAAGCCGATGGTCGATCCCAGATTGAACACAAAAAAATCCGCCAAAGCGCCGGGCGGCAGGCTGTTTTGAATAATAAAGATCGGCAGATAAATAAAGTTATTCATCGCGCACAAATGCACAAAGGTCCGCCGCGTGGCCGGGTCGCGCGTCTTCATCCCGCGGCACACCAAAAGCCCCACCACCGCGCCCGCGAACATCAGCCCAAACGCCAGCGCCGGCATCACCCACAAGCTTTTCACCCGCGCGGGATCGAAGTCCCGGATGATGCTGTGAAATATCAAAAACGGATAGAACACCTCCGCCGCGATCTTCCCCCACGTGTCGAAATCCTCCTTTTTGGCATAACCCTTCCAGCGGATCAGCCACCCCAGCGCAAAAAGGCCGAAGAGTTCCGTGATGGAGGAGAAGACGATGGAGGCGCTGGGCAAGTTTTTGGGTTATCGGTTATCGGTTATTAGTTATCAGTTATCAGTTATCAGTTATTGGTTATTGGTTCGCAGCGGTGTATCCGGGGTGGGCTCCTCCCGATAACTGATAACCAATAACTGATAACTCATTCCCCCTTCCTCACCCGTTTCCCCGCCTTCTTTCCAGCCCCCTTCGCCGCCTTCTCCCCCGCCGCGTCCGCCTTCCTCGCCCTCTCCTCCTCGCCGGCCGCGTCTATGACCTGTTGGCGTTTCTTCAGCAGGCGTTTCAGCTTGGGCCAGTATTCTTTTCCCACGATGTAGCCGCAGCAGCTTTTGGTTCCGCAGAGGCAGGGATGGTCCTCCCAGGTTTCGAGATCGAATCCGTAATTGAATCCCAGTTCCGTGCCTTCGGGGATGTCCCTGGTGGCGATGAGCCAGATCGTTCCGCGGATGATCTGCGCCTCGCAGTTAGGCTCGCAGGTGTGGTTGATCAGCCGCGCGTCGTTCCAGGGGACATTGCCATCGATATCCTGTTTTTTGTTAAGAACAAAAATATAAACCGCGCCCTCGCCGGTTTTCGCGCTGTCCTCGATCTGCGCATTCCCCCGGCGCGTGGACTCCGCTTTGGAGATCTTGTGGCCTTTGTAATCCAGGATGCGCGTGCCCTTGGGGATATCCCGCGAGGCGAAGACCCCTTGGTTATGGATGGCGGATTGGCGGACGATATACCAGGGTTCGGCGGGAGCGGCGGGCATGGGGGAAAATTCGGATGAGGGCGGAAGCAAATGGAAACGGCGCGGGGCACAAGCTTGATTTATGGATGGCCGGGTGCCAGAGTGCAGTGGAGCATACCCTGTTCCGAATTCAACATCACCCGGAGACCTGACATGAACGATATTCCAACCACCCCCGTGACCCCCACACCGCTGGCTGACAACGTGATCGAGGCCGCCAATGAACTCAAAGCCGCCGCCGAAGCCAAGGCCCGGGAATTCGGTCAGGCCGCCGGCCAAAAGCTCAACGAATTCAAGGACGCCGCCGGCAAAGTCTTCGAGGACTCGCAGGGAAAATGGAAAGACCTGGGCGACACCGCAGTGGCTTACGTCAAAGAAAATCCGGGCAAGAGCGTCCTCGCCGGACTCGGTGCCGGATTCCTGATCGGTTTGTTGTTCCGCGACAAATAAATAATATCCCGAAAAACAAACGGCGTCCCCTCCGCCGCCCGCTCGCCGCAGTCCCGCCGGCCCTGCCCACTGCGGAACCGATCCCCACCACTCCTCAATCCGAACTCCTATCATGTCCGCCGAACCCGCCACACCCTCCGCCGAATCCACACCCAATTTCGTGGTTCTCCCTCCGGCGCCCGCCGGGACGGCCGTCAATGACACCTCCGGCACTGCCACCGCCGGCACGAGGTCCCTCCCTCCCGCGCTCGAAGCCCTGGCCCGCAACCCCCTCGTCCTCGCCGGCGGCGCGGTTCTCGCGGGGGTCGTCCTCTCGCGTTTTATGGCCACTCCCTCCGCCAAAAAAATCGCCCGCGAACTCGCCGCCGAGGCCCTGAAACACCTCAAACCCGTGGCCTCCAGCGCCGCCGGAATGGCCGGCACCGCCGCCGCCGGATCCCTCCTGGAGAAAGGAATGGAGAAATATGGCCCGCAAATCGCTGATTACGGAAAGAAAATACTTGCGGACCTGCTGAAGAAAAAAGAATAACGCCGCCTGTCCGGCAATGTGCTTCATAAAAGAATATTGTCCCCCTTTTCCCCAAACCACCCACTTACCCCATAGGAACTCCCTGAATGAGCGAGGCGACCGAAGTAACACAGGACCGCGTGGCCACCTTGGCCCACGTGGATGAATATCTCAAATTAGGCCAGGAATACGATTGCTCGGATATCCACCTTGCAACCGCCGCCGCCCCCCTCTGGCGGCGTTATGGCCAACTCCAGCAAATCTGGTCCAATGCCGAAAAACTGACTTCCGAGGACTGTCAGCGCCTGGTGGAAAGTTTCCTGACACCCAAGGAAATGAACCGCCTCCAGGAACGCGGCGACGTGGACTTCGCCTACGCCACCCCCTTCGGCCGCTTCCGCGCCTCGGTGGTCCGTCAACGCCTCGGCTACGACATGGCGTTCCGTATCATCAATACCAGCGTCCGCACCATGGAGGAACTCCAACTCCCGGCCAGCCTCAAGCCGTTGACCCAATACCACAACGGCCTCGTCCTCGTCACCGGCGCCGTCGGTTCCGGAAAATCCACCACGCTCGCCTCCCTCGTCGATTCCATCAACGAGGAGCGGAATGACCACATTATCACGCTCGAGGACCCGATTGAATACGTCTTCGCCTCCAAAAACTGCCACGTGAACCAACGCGAGGTCCACAGCCACACGGACTCCTTCGCCGCCGCCCTCCGCGGAGCGCTCCGTCAGGACCCGGACGTCATTATGGTCGGGGAAATGCGCGACCTTGAAACCATCTCCCTCGCCATCACCGCCTCGGAAACGGGTCACTTGGTGCTCGGCACCCTGCACACCGGTTCCGCGCCCCGCACCCTGGACCGCGTGCTCGACGTGTTCCCCACGGACCAACGCGACCAAATCCGCATCATGGTCAGCGAGTCCCTCCGCGGCATCATTTCCCAACAGCTCGTCCCCCGGAAGGATGGGAACGGACGCGCGCTCGCCATCGAGCTCCTCGTCAATACCCCCGCCGTCGCCAACTGTATCCGTGAAGGCAAAACCTTCATGCTTCCCGGCATCATGCAAACCGGCCGCGCCGTCGGCATGGTCACCATGGACGACGCCCTCAAAAACCTCTACGAACGCGGCGTCATCTCCGCCGAGGACTGTCTCTTCCGCGCCATCGACCAGGACCAGATGCGCAAGGACCTCAAAATGTAAGACCCACCCCAGGCCTCCCGGTCGCCCCGGAAGGCTCCGATTTTTCCCTTTTTCCAACCACTTTTTCCCCACCCGACTGCCATGGCTGCTGTCATCGACCAACTTTTCCACCATCTCATCGAACTCGGCGGTTCCGACCTCCACATTGCCGAAGGCCAGCCTCCCAAGGTGCGCGTCCACGGCGGCGTCCGGCCCATCTCCGAGGAAATCCTCACCCGGGAAGCCATGGAGAACATGCTTACCGGCATTTGCGATGCCCGCGCCTGGGAAAAATTCCTGGCCCGCGGCGACCTCGACTTCGCCTATGAAATGGATGAGGACTCCCGCTTCCGCTGCAATTATTACAAGCAGCAAAATGGTTATGGCGCCGTCTTCCGGCTCATTCCCACCAAGATCAAAACCCTCGAGCAACTCGGCATCCCGCAGGTCGTCAAACGCTTCGGCGAAATGCGCAGCGGCCTCGTCCTCGTCACCGGTCCCACCGGCTCCGGCAAGTCCACCACGCTCGCGGCGCTGATCGACTACATCAATACGAACTACTCCCGCCACATCGTCACCGTGGAGGAACCCATCGAGTTCGTGCATCGTAACAAGATGAGCGTCATCACCCAACGCGAAGTTCCCATCCAGACCCCCACCTTCTCGGACGGCCTGCGCGCCTCCCTGCGCGAGGACGCGGACATCGTGCTCGTCGGTGAAATGCGCGACTTGGAAACCATTTCCCTCGCTCTCACAGCGGCTGAAACCGGTCTCCTCGTCTTCGGCACCCTCCACACCAACAACGCCCGCAAAACCGTTGACCGTCTCGTGGACGTCTTCCCATCGGACCAGCAATCCCAGGTCCGCACCATGCTCGCCGCCTCCCTCCGCGGGGTCGTCGCCCAGCTGCTGATGAAAACCGCCGACGGCAAAGGCCGCGTGGCCGTTAACGAAATCCTCGTCGCCACCCCCGCCGTCGCCGCCATCATCCGTGAGGGCGCCACCCAAAAACTCACCGACGTCATCACCGGCGGCGCCGCCTACGGCATGCAGTTCATGGACCAGGCCATTTGGGACAACCTCAAGATTGAGAAGGTCACCCCGATGGAAGCCTACATGAAAGCCATCGACAAAAAGCGCTTCGAAAAATACCTGCCCAAAGACGGTGGCGAAACCATGGCCGGCGGACACGGTTAGGATCGTCCTGTTTCATCCCCGTCCCTCCCGCCCCCCTCCCGGCTTAACCCCCGGCGCGGCGGCGGCTGGAAGTCCCGGCGGGTCAGTTCCTCCACTCCGGCTGCGGTTTGCAACTAACGAAAACCGGAAGCCCCACTTCCCCCATGCCGGACTCCCTCCAGGACATCACCACCGCCGTCCACCAAAGCACCCTGCGCACGCTCCAGGCAGCCTGGCCGGATCGGGAAACCGGCAGCGCCCTGATGGACCTGACGGAAGCCTCCCTGAATCATCTGGGCGAAACCCTGACCGGTTTCACCCAAATCGCCGGACTGAAAACGGCCTGTGCCGCCGGCTGCTTTTTTTGTTGTTATCTCCAGGTCGACGTCCGCGCCCACGAGGTCTTCCTCATCCTCCGCTGGCTGGACAAAAACTGGACCGCCGAAGCCGTGGGTGCACTCCTGGTCGACGCCCGCCGCGTCCGCGCCCGGGCCTTGACGGAGGAAAGCCCATCCCATTCCGCCATCGCTGGCGCTCCCGGGGACCCGGGCCAACCCCCGGCACTCCGGGAGGAAGCCCAGCCCACCCCGCGCCAACCCTGCGTTTTTCTGCGGAACGGCCACTGCTCCATTTATCCCGTCCGTCCCGGCGCCTGCCGTCGGTATTCCTCCGCCTCCCTGGAGGCCTGCGGAGACCTCTATGAAGGAATCGAGCCCACCCAGGGCATTCAATTCCCGGTCCTGAAGGAAGCCGGGCGTGCCGCCGGCACCGCCATTCATAACACCTTCATCGCGAAAGGTTATGACGGGTTTTCCTATCAACTCCCCCTCGCCATCGCCTCCGCCCTGGAGGACCCCTCCTGCTGGGAAAGATGGCTGAAAAAGGAAAAAGCCTTCCCCGCCTCCGCCGAGTCCACCGTCCCTTCCCACCTCCACTTCTCCCAATCCGAAAGCCTGACCCAACTTCAAGCCGCCCTCCGCTCGCCCGCTCCTGCCCGCGTGACTTCGGCTCCGGCTGGTGAACCGGCCCCCGTTCCAGCTGCGGCCGGTGAATCGCCACCCACTCCGGCGTCGGAAGTTGTTAAGACATTGCCGCCACAACCCGTTAGTCCCGTCGCGACTTCCCGGACCTGGAACCAATCCCTGTCCGCCACCTCCCCTCCCCAGGGCAATCCCGCCCAAAAAAAGCCCCCCACTTCCGCCTGACAAAAGGAGGGCGGACCTTCTGTCCGCCAGCCGACAGAAGTCAGGCGCGCCCCAGGTCGACAGAATGTCGACCCTCCGCCATCCGACAGAATGCTGGCGCGCCCCGGTCGACAGAATGTCGACCCTTCTTTCTTTACGGAGCGCTTCGGGGCACGTTATGCCGGGTCAGGAATACTATCCGTTATTTGTGCGGGAAATTCAACATCCACAGGACGGCGTTGACCGCCGCCACACGCTGGGTTGTCCAGGCTGGCTGGAGCATTATTTTGAAATAATAACAATTCCAGTTCGAAATCGATATATTTTGGACGCTCTTTTTTCCGGCGTCGCTACGCGGAGCAAGGCTTCGACCGGATAGTCCGTGGGATAAATCCCTCGGCCACTTTCCGCGACCGCCAGGCGGTCAGTTGCTATCGGGGCCACAGGCAGCCGCCCTAGCTGCCGGACTGTGGTTTGGCGGTTTTGCCAAAATACTCATTTCTTTGTGAAATTGGTATTACAGTAATTAACGGGGGAAAGCTGCCGGATGCTCCGCAAAACCGAGGCGGCCCGGAGCATCGGCAGCTCCCCGGCCAACCCAAAAGGAAATCACGCACGGCGTGGGTTTTGGCTTATCCAATTTCAGTTGGAAATCGGTATATTTTGGGCGCTCTTTTCCGGCGTCGCTACGCGGCGCAAGGCTTCGACCGGTTAGTCCGTGGGATAAATCCCACGGCTGCCTTCCGTGACCGCCAAGCATTCAATTGCTTTCGTGCCTACAGGCAGCCGCTTACGCTGACGGATTGTTGGGTGACGACTTTGCCAAAATACTCGTTTCTTTGTGGAATTGGTATAAGGATGCGGCCAGTGCCGACCCCGGAAGGGTTGAATATTCATAGCCATAGTCACCCGTTAAATTCCAGCTCCGGAGGAGCGAATCTGGCTTCATCGGGAAATAATACGCCGCTCCTGCGGAGCTCGATCATTTTTCCCATACCGTGGATGATAAGGATTCCGGCCCGCCGGGCCTAACTATCCAGCGCCATGGCGGCTGCATCCTGGCTTGGACTGCGCTAGGCAAACAGCTTTTCCACGGCTTGGGCTTTGACCAGTTCGCGGGGCTGGTTGAGGTGATTATAGACGATGGTTTCGGGGGCGATGCCGACGGCGTGGTAAATGGTCGCCAACAATTCGCCGGGGTGGACCGGGGCGTCCGTCGGGGCGGAGCCGGTGGCGTCCGAGGCGCCGTGAACATACCCGCGCTTGATGCCCGCGCCCGCCACCACGGCGGAATAACAATACGGCCAGTGGTCACGGCCATCGGGTGAATTTCCATTTCCGGACGTGCTGACGCCTTTGACCGGGCTGCGGCCGAACTCTCCGACCGCCACCACCAGGGTGCTGTCCAGCAGTCCGCGCTCATCGAGATCCTCCAGGAGACTTGTCAGGCCATTGTCCAGCATGGGCGCCGCCTGATCCTTCATGCGTTTGAAAAGTCCGCTGTGCACGTCCCAGGAATGGTTGTCGGAATTCGCGACTTTCGGCCAGATGACCTCCACGACCTTCGTCCCGGCCTCCACCAGGCGGCGCGCCAGGAGACAGCTTTGGCCGAAGGTGTTGCGGCCGTATTTGTCGCGCAGCGCCGCCGGCTCCTGCTCAATGGCGAAGGCCTCGCGCGCGCGGCCGCTGACGATGAGATTAAGTGCCCGGTCGTAATATTCATCCAATTGATAGGACGCCACCGCTTTTTCCAGTTCCGGCATTTGTTTTTCCAGACTTTCCCGCAGCCGTGCGCGACGCTGCAACCGGACCGTGAAAACATCCGGCCGGAGTTGGAGGTCATCGATGCGGATTCGGCTCATTTTATCCATGTCCAGGTCGTCCCCGTCCGGATATAACGTGTAGGGGTCGAAGGACTTGCCCAGAAAACCGGCCGTCCCGGATTTGCCCACCACATTGCTTTCCTGCAAAGGGCGCGGCAACATGACAAACGGCAGCATGGGCACGTCCGAAGGCTTCAGGCGGATGATATTCGAGCCGAAATTCGGAAAATCCTTCGGGCTCGGCGGCTCCAATTGGCCGGAGGGGCTCACCTTGTCCGTGGTGTAGCCCGTCATCATCTGATAGATCGCCGCCGTATGATTGAACAATCCGTTGGGCGTGTAACTCATTGAGCGGATGAGCGTGAACTTGTCATTCACCGTTGCCAGCCGCGGGAGCAGCTCCGTGAAATTCACCCCCGGGATCTTGGTGGGGATGTTTTTGAACTCACTCTTCACATTGGTCGGCACGTTTTCTTTGGGGTCCCAAAGATCCAGGTGGCTGGGGCCGCCCTGCAGATAAACCAGAATAACACTCTTGGCCTTTCCCCACCCGGGTCCGCCGCCCGTGGCCGCCGCCTCTCCTGCCGCGACGGACTCCGCGGAGGCCTGGGCCCGGAAGAACTGGTTGAGCGTCAAGCCTAACATCCCACTTCCTCCCACACGGAGAAAATCGCGCCGTGTCGCCCCGAGATGGGCATCACACAGATCTTTGGCGGGGGCACCGGGAAGACGGAACATGGCGTTGGCAGTTGGAAGGTTGATTTTGCCTGATTTTAACAAAATGGCGGACCTTAGGCAATACGTGTGTTTCGCGGCGCTTTTTCCGTGGATCCGGGGAAGGGCGTAAAATGGCTGAATACAGCATTGTCATCCAAATATCCCTGGTCCTTCATCCGGCCCGGCGGAATATTTTGCCCGTCCCAGCCTCCCATCCTCATGGCCACCCTCCGTATTTTCCTAGCTACTCTCCTCGTGCTCCTCGTTCCCGCAGCCGCTCAGGTTGAAGGGTTTGGAGGTTTTGGCGGAGTCGGAGGAAAAACCGCGGGCCGTCCCGCAGCGCAGGAGGTCACCGCGTCCCTCCTCGCCGGCTCCACCGCTTTGGTCCCGGGACAGCCCATCGATGTCGCCCTGAAACTCGTCCATCCCGAACACTGGCATACCTATTGGCTGAATCCCGGCGTCGGCACCCCCACCAAGCTCACTTGGGAACTGCCACCCGGCTGGACCTCCACCCCGCTGATCTGGCCCATCCCGAAAATCCACGCGACGGAAGTTGGAAATCAACACATCTACGAAGGCACCCTCTATCTTTTCACCACCCTCACGCCTCCCGCGGACCTCCCCGCCGGGAGTCCCATCACGTTGAAGGCCAACGCCAAATGGCTCGTCTGCGATGAGGGTTCCAGCTGCAATCCCGGTGGATCGGCCCTTACCCTCACCCTGCCGGTCGCCGCGACCGCCGAAAAAATCCCCGCCATCCAGGAAGAGCTCGCGAAAGTCACCGCCGTCCAAGCCCGCTCCACGCCGGCCTGGCAAGTCAAGTTGGACCCCAAATGGACCCTCACCCTCACCCCCGGCGAAGGAGCCAACCCCGATCCTGGTGATCTCTACTTTTTCGACCACACCAAAGCCGTCACCACCGACCCCCAGGTTTTCAAAAAAGAGGGCGCCACTTATAAAACCACCCTCGCTCCCGCCGATGAGGATTCCGCCGACGCCCCGGCCGGATTTGTCTTCGCCTCCAAAGGCTGGCTGAAAGACGGCTCCCTCCCCGCCCTCGCCGTCGGCGCCGCCCCGTTGGCTCCCGGAACTCCCTCCAGTTCAGCCACTTCCGAAGCCGCCGCCTCCGGTTCAGCCGCTCCTTCCGCCACCCCATCGACCCCCGCCGCCAACGCGCCGGACCCCGCCGCGCTCCTCGCGGGCAAACCCAAAACGGGATTTTTGCTCGCCCTCGCCAGCCTCTTCCTCGCCGGGATGATCCTGAATTTAATGCCCTGCGTCTTCCCGGTGCTGGCTTTGAAAGTCCTCAGTTTCGCCCAGCAGGCCGGCAAGGACCCTGCCCAAACCCGCAAGCACAGCCTCGCCTACACCCTCGGTCTTCTCGTCTTCGTCTGGCTCGTCGCCGGCGGCATGTTCATCGCCAAAACCTCCTTCGGCCTCCAATTCGCCTGGGGCGACCTCACCCGCTACTCCGGTCCCATGGCCTTGGTGGTCATCGTGTTATTCCTCCTTGGACTCAATCTCGCCGGCTTGTTCGAGTTCGGCACCAGCCTGGGCAATGTCGGCACCGATCTTCAGGACAAAACCGGTTATGCCGGCAGCTTTTGGTCCGGAGCCCTCACCATGCTCATCTCCACCCCCTGCAGCGGCCCCTTCATGGCCGTGGCCATGGGTTATGCTTTGCAACAGCCTGCGCTTCAACAGTTTATCCTCTTCACTGGGTTCGGTCTGGGCATCGCGGTGCCCTACGTCGTCCTTTCCAGCTCACCCCGACTGCTCAAAAAGCTGCCCCGGCCCGGCGCATGGATGGAAACCTTCAAAAAGGCCCTGGCGTTTCCCATGTTCGCCGCCGCCATTTACTTTTATAACACCTTCACCGTCAAGACCGGGGAAGGGGGCGGCTCCCTCCTCCTCTGGGCCCTTCTGTTCATCGCCATCGCCGCATGGATCTACGGCCACTGGTGCCCTCCCTCCCGCGCCGCCCGTGCCCGCTTCATCGGGAGCCTGACCGCTCTGCTCTTCCTCGGCGCAGGCTCGTGGTTCGCCCTCGGGGCTTCCCGTGAAAAAATAAGCATCCATGAAACATCCGGCGGCGTTTATTATAAAACAGGCAATTTGGAGTGGCTCCGTTGGTCCCCCGAAACCCTCGCCGCCGAACGGGCCAAAGGACGCGCTGTATTTGTGAATTACACCACCCTCGGCTGCATCACGTGCGATACTAACGAAACCCGGGTCTTCAAGGCCCCCTCCGGTTCCGACCAGGTCATCGCCAAATTCAAGGAACTGAACATCGCCCCCCTCCGCGCCAAATACCTCGCCGATGGCACGCCGGCGGACGACGCCATCCGCGATAGCCTGAAGCCATGGGAAATTTCCACCTTTCCCGCCTATATTATGTATCCGGCGGATCCCTCCAAACCCCCCTTCCTGATCTCCGACAGTCTCCTCTCACAAACGGACGTTCTGAACGCCTTGGAAAAAGCGGTTAAATAACTTTTCCTTCTCCCACCCGGGGAAGCGACGCTCCACCCTGCAGCGCGTGTTATTGGACCTTTTTGAGTCTATGGAGGATCCATATTTTCATACTCTCCTCATCTTGGATGCTTATTATGTCCATGGATCTCATATCACCAAGCCGACGCCAAGACTTATCAGAATTGCGTAAATACAAAAAAATTAGACTCAAATCTGAAAATTACTTGCACTCCCATAGGAACCATGTAATCTCCATGATCTAAAGAAACCAGTTTTGACGTTTAGTCACTCTTTTTCTTACGGAAATCCGAAAATCCATCCATCCTTTCCAAGCTCACTGGATTTCCCATAAATCACTTAAACTCTCCAACTTTGAAAATTATGGCTGATGACGCACCAGAACTCATGACCGTGAAGGAAACCGCGGAATATCTCCGCATCCCTCTCCCCACGGTATATTACCTAGTCCAACGCGGCCAACTCCCCGCCGTTCAAATTGGCGGCCGCTGGCGCATCAAACGCAGTCTCCTGGACCGCGATGTCCTCAAAACCGAGGGCGCCGGCCAACCCACCGTTCTCGTCGTGGACGATGACGCGGCCCTGCAGACCATTTTCAAACAGTTCCTCAAGAAAGCCGGTTTCGGCCGCATCGTGGTGGGCAGCGGCTCCGAAGCCATTTCCTACGCCGAAAAACAAAAATTCGACCTCGTCTTCCTGGACCTCCAGCTCCCTGACATGTCGGGCGACGAAGTCTACCTCCGCCTCAAGGAAATCCACCCGGACCTCCCCATCGTCATCATCACCGGCTACCCGGACAGCGAGATCCTCAGCAAAATTCTCCAGATCGGCCCGGTCACCGTCATCAAAAAGCCCATCGAATTCGAGCAACTCAACCGCACGGTCAAGCAGCTCGGACACAAGGGCATGGAAATGGCCAGCTGATCCTGACAAACGGGAGCCCGCATCCCCGGCATCCTGCCTTTTTCACCTCAAACCTGAGCCGCGGCCACACGCTGCGCTCAGGTTTTTGGCGTTCCCCCTTCACGCTCCCCGGAGTTGCGCCGCACCCGCCATTAAATTCTTTTCCTTTTTTCAGACAATAGGCAAAGCACGGGAGCGCTGTCGCCATTGGCGATTCCTCTCCTTTTTTCAAAATGGACGGAATATTCCCGCACCGGTCTGCGTCAAAGCCCATGTGCCAAACGTTTCCTGAGCACTCTCCGGGTGGAGAGCGCGCCGGGAGCCGCCCGGCACCCGATCACAAACCAACAACCAA
>JAQGPD010000145.1 GCA_028293305.1 Verrucomicrobiales bacterium
GCCATCTACGCCCGCCTCGCCACCCGCCCCATCGAGCGCAACTGCACCGGCATCTCCGACTGCTGCCGCTTCCGCCTCACCGGCCAGACCCCCTTCCTGACCCGCGGCGAAGCCCTCATCGCCCGCCAGGCCGCCCGCGCCGCCGGCCGCAAAAAACTAACCTTCCCCGCCGACGGCTCCTGCCCCCTCCTCGGCCCCGAAGGCCGCTGCACCATCTACCACTCCCGCCCCTTCGCCTGCCGCACCCACTTCTGCGAAGCCGCCGGCGGCCCCTACTCCCGCAAGGAAGTCCGCGACCTCATCCACGAACTCGAAGCCATCGACCAACGCCTCGGCGGCAGCGGCGGCAGCGGCCTCCCCGCCGCCCTCAAATGGGCCGACCAGTCAGGATTCTAACCTTTCCCCGCAACCTCCTGCCAATCATCCTGCCAATCATCCTGCTTATCATCCTGCCAATCACCCTGCCAGTCATCCGGCCAGTCATCCGGCCAGTCATCCAGCCAGTCATCCGGCCAGTCATCCATCCATCCCGGACCGGTGGCCAGGACTGTTCCCAAAAAACATCCTGACAAGTGGCGGTGCTTGACGCGGGAGGTTCCCTATCACAGAATCGCGGCATGAAATTCCTTCCCGCCCTGGCCGCTTTTTTGATTTGCTCCACCGGGAAAACGCCGTCCGCCGCAGTGCCCGGCAAAGTCCTCCCTGACAATCCGCCCGCCGCCGGGGAACCACTCGGAGCGGACGCCCCGCTGGATTTCAAGAAAGGAACCGCCAGCCTGGCATCCATGCGGGCGGACGAGTTGAAGTGGTTCGGGACCTGGCTGCTGCCCGAACTGAGCCGGACCTGGGAAGGCGAGCCCTGGAAGGACCGGGCCGTGGCTTTTGTGAAGGAAAGGCTGCACCGGTTTCAATACAATTTTCCCTCGGAAAACACCGCATCCCCTATGGTCGAGCAGGCCAGCCTTCTGAACTTCGGGTGCCGGGACCCATGGGTGCGGCTGTTAGGCGCATGGGAACTGGAAAGCCAAAACGCGGAGGAGGACTACGCCAAAATGTGGCAGGCGTTCACGGAAATCCGCGACTCCCCCACCGATCCGGCCCTGAAACGGTTCGCCGCCCTTCCTTTGCTGATGGAGGAAAAAGACCTGCCCCGCGCCGGGGAATGGCCGGAACGGTTGGCCAGGGCTCCTGACGCATCTGAGGGCGCTCCCCAAACTCAATTTCGACCATGAAAAAATGGTTCCGCGTCTGGCCCTCCAAAAAGAATTTCCCGAATGGCTTTTGAACATGCTGCGGGGGGAATTGGCGCTGGACCTGGCTTGGAAAAAGCGGGGATCGGGGTTTGCCGCCGAGGTCACTCCGGAAGGCTGGGGGGGATTTACCCAACATCTGGCGGAAGCGCGGAAACACCTGACCGCGGCGTGGCGCGCACGTCCAGACCAGTCACGTTCCGCCGGCCTCATGGTCACCGTGACCATGGCCGGGGACACTAACGGAAACGAGACTCCGCGACTCTGGTTTGACCGTGCCACCGAATCCACGGTGGACTCCGCCAGCGCTTTTATAAACTACCGCCGGTCCCTCCTGCCGAGGTGGGGCGGGAGCTACCGGGCCATGATGGACTTCGCCACACAATGCGTAAAGTCCAAGCGCTTCGACACCCGGGTCCCCGAGGCCCTGACAGATGTGCTGGAGGACATCGCCGCCGAACAAAAGGACTCGCGCGCCGCCTATCGGATGCCCGGGGTGCCGGCCTTGGTGCGGGAGATGAATGAAGGCTACCTGGCCGCAGCGGACACCGCCCAGCACCGGGCCGACCGTTTTGCCCTGCTGATGGTGGATTCCTGGCTGAGCGGGGACTGCAGGACGGCTTACGAAATGCTGGAAGCGTTTGGTTTGCCCATGAGTTCCGCCGCGCAGCACCGTATTGAAAAACTGAGCGTCAGCTGGAATCAATTGTTGGCGGAGGTGGTGCTTTACGGCGGACCCGGCGGCGACATTGCCAGGCAGGCGGATGCCCTGGAGCAGGCCGGCAAACCGGAGGAAGCCCTGCCCCTTTGGCAACAATGGCAAACCCTGACCAAACCGCAGCCCTGGGTGAAGACCCAGGGTGCCGTGCGACTGCGGGCTGCGGAACGCCGGCGGGACTATGCCAACGGAAACTGGGTGGAACTGCCCGTGGATGGTCCAAGGGATTGGGACCGCCCGCTGGGCACCTGGGAACTGGACGAGAAGGCCGGCCTCGTGGCCGTGGGCGATGGGGAAAGTGTCGCCTACACCGCCGTTTACCCCCTGAGCACCGGACCGCATTTTGAATGCCGCACCAAATTCCGCATCACCGGCACTCCGGTCCAACCTAACAGTCAGGACCCCTATATCCAAATCCACACCGGATTCAAACCGTGGTCCTTTTATGCCGCCACAACCGCCACCCTGGCCATGGACATGGGAGCAAAATCCATCAGCGCCTATCTCAGCCAAAACTCCGCGACGGAACCCGCCAGCGACACCGTCGACCTCGCCGTGGACCCTGGCGGTGAAATCGAATTGCTATTCCGCCGCACCGACCAAGGCCTGACCCTGACCGTAAATGGAAAACCCGTCCTGAAAAACTGGGAGGAAACACCTGGCGATCCGGATTTCGAAAAAGGTTACTTCGCCCTCGGAGCCCAGGGCCTGCAGGTAGGAACCAAACTAACCATCCTCTCCACCGCCCTGCACCGGCTTCCCTGAATCCGCTTTCGCGGCCCGATCCAACAATGCCGCAGACCTGGCAAAGGAAAACTCACGGCATCGTCCGAAGGGTGCAAAAGAAAAATCCTGACAGAATCCAGCCATTTCCATGAAACCAAATTGGTTCACCCTCCTCCTCGCGGTCATGACAATGGGCCGGCTGCCGGCGCAGGATCTATCAAAACCGGATCCGCTGGAGCTGGGGATTTTTGGCATCGGATCGTGCCATACCAACAACCGGAACGCCAAAGACAA
>JAQGPD010000151.1 GCA_028293305.1 Verrucomicrobiales bacterium
TCAAATAGGTTATCGCTCATGATACCCTGACAGATTGCAACGCGGTGGCGCAGTGGTTATTTTTTGCCCTGATAGACCTCGCTGAGCTTGGCGATGTCCCGGGGTTCGAGCACGCGCCATTTCCCCATTTTGAGGTCGGGCAGGGTCAAATTTCCGATCCGCACGCGGATGAGGCGTTCCACTTCATAACCCATGTGGGCGAACATGCGGCGGATCTGGCGGTTCATGCCCTGCTCCAGCACGATGACCATGCGGCGGGGGGAGATGACGTGGATGGCGGCCGCCTTGGCCAGACCTTCCTCCAGGGGAATGCCGGCCAGAAGTTCCGCGACCCGTTCGCTGCGGCAAGGTTTGTCCAGCGTGACGATGTATTCCTTCTCCACCTTGTGGCTGGGGTGGGTCAGCTGCTGGGTGAGGTCGCCGTCATTGGTGAAGACCAGCAAGCCCTCGCTGTCCGCATCCAGGCGGCCGACGTAATGCAGCTTTTTGTGCTGCGGCGCCAGCAACTTGTAAACGGTGGGACGGCCTTTCGGGTCGCTCCGGGTGCATTGCACGCCGGGCGGTTTGTGGAGGACGATGGTTTGAAACTTTGAAGCCGAGACTTCCTTTCCATTCACGCTCACCGTATCCCGCGGACCGACCTGCGTGGCCAGATTCGTGGTGATTTCCCCGTTGATCTCGACTTCCCCGTTGGAAATGAGAGCTTCGCACGCGCGGCGGGAGCCCAAACCCGCAAGGGCCAGGAATCGGTTCAACCGCAGGGTTTCAGTAGCATCGGCCATGGCGAAGTGGGAATCAGGGGAAAACGAAACCGGACCGGGCGACAGGTTGCCGCCCAGTCCGGGAGATTAAAATTCATGTGGCGCGACTCCGGAAGCATCGGAGGCGGCCCCGGAAATCAGATGTCCGGAGTGGTCTTGGGCAGGTTGAGGGCGCTTTGGCCTTCTTTCCAGAGTCCGCGCTTTTTGAGGAGCTTCACGCGTTCGAAACGCTTGAGGACGCTGCGCTTGGCACCGATGGCGCCGCCGCCGGATTTGAGGGAAGGATGCTGGGACATGGGGAGTCGAGTCGAAAAGGTGAGGTAAAACCGCAAACGCGCGGAATCGCAATCTGGCGACCCTTCCCAGGAATGCAACGGAAATTTCATTGTGCCGCGCATGGTTTTTGGAACCGCAGCATTGGGAGGCTCCGGGGGATGAGGCATCCCAGGATCCAGTCTTCTAAACACCAATGAATGACTGTTTGAAAAGGCAGTATATTAAGCTATTGCGTTGGATATGTCCAGATACACACAGTTCATCAATCTGTTTTTCCTGTGTAACGTATTCATAATAAACGCAGGAGCCGCGACCGCCCTGTTCTTGGGAACAGAGGTCGCCTCCGGCACTGATCCCGCGGCGGATCCTCAATTTGGCGCTTGGTTGGGAACGGCGGAGTTGGTTTCCTCGGATATTGTGAATTATTCCGCAGGTTCCGGACCTCACAAAGCGGTGTGGGGGAAAATCAACGCTGCCGCGGCGGGCGTTACCACTTACACCATGACCTGGGCGGCGAGCGGCGGGGCGACGCCGGTGGATGTGCCGGTGACGATCACGGGCTGGGACAACACGACGGGCGCCCTGACCACGCCTTCCGGCACCGCGGCGCTTTCGACATTTGGTCTCGGCACCACGACCCTGCAGGCCGGCGCGCCGCGGCCCTCCTTCGCCTCGGGTTCCGGGAGTGGCTATTACATTGGCACGGAAAGCGGCTCCACCTCGGACAAAATCCGGAATGCGGTGCAGTTTGACTTGTCAGGATTCGCGGGTGGTGGATTGTATTCCTTCGGGATTTTCGGAGGGGATTTGGAAACCGGGGATAATATCAATGCCACGGGCGCGGTCACAGGAAGTGTGGGGGTGCGCGGATTTTTGCTCCTGACTTTTGAGGATTCCACCACGCAGCGGATCGACTACGCCCCCACCGCGGCGCTGGCGGCGGCGGCGACATTTACCGGAAACAACCACACGAATGCGGGGTATGGGAACGAGACGGGGCGGTTCATCGGGCTGGCCTCGGACGACAAACGCATCACCTCGGCGGTTTTTGTGGTGGGCGACGACGACAAGATCGCCGCCTCGGAGGGCAATGGGGACTCGGAGCAACTCGGGTTCATCGCTCCGGTCACGTTTTTGGAATCCAATGGGCAGCCGCATGTTCCCACGTCGGTGCCGGAGGTGTCAGGGGTGGGGTTGATGCTGGGGGCGGCGGGTTGGGGGGTTTTGGGAAGGCGGCGGCGGGAGCGGGGGCGGCGGTGAATGGGATGGGGCGATGGGGCGATGGGGCGGATGGGGCGAGAGCTGGGGCGAGAGCTGGGGAGGGCGGCGCGGGCTGGAGAGGTTTGGGGTGGGTTGTGGCGGCGGGGGGGAGTGGGTTGCACGTTCGTTCCGCACAGAGGACTGTGCGGACTACTCTGGTGTGCGGACCACTCTGGTGTGCGGGCAGCTTTGGTTAGGTGGGGCGGCTTTGGTTAGGTGGGGCGGCCGGCTTTGTAGGCTTCGGCCAGGCCGTCGGCGACTCCCTGGGCGTATTCGCGGAAAATGCTGAACCTTTGTTTGCCGGCGATTTCGCGGATTCCTTCATAGTTCCCGGCTTGGAGACGATCGAAGATTTCCTGGTTATTCATCACATAGGGTTCGGTGAAAACGACCGGACAATGATAGACACGATTTGCCAGGAGATTCCGGACCCATAGATAGGAATTGTCATTCACCTGCCGGGCGTTCCTGCCGGGATAGGTATACGGAGGCAATCCGGTCGCGGCGGCGAGGTGGCGGGCCACGGCATCGCAGAGGCGGATTTCCTCGTCCGGGATCCGTTGGACCAGGCGCATGAGACCATCCCAACGCTGGTCGTCATTCTGAAATTCCGCCGGACTGATGCAGTCATGCGCGAGGACGTGGACGTGGTTGGCCTTGGAAAAGAGGGGCTTGCCGGCATCCTGTCCCCAGGCCTCCGCATTGTAATGAAGGCAGACGACGACGTCCGGCTTCAGAACTTCATTCACGCGGTGTCCCCTGGTGCGGATTTCCGAGGTCCGGTAAAACAAGCGTTCCGCCTCCTTCCGGATCTGCCGGTCGGTGGGCAGCACCGCCGCCCCCAGGGAGACGTGCAGGCTTTCGCGGGCTTCCGCCAGAAGTTTGTCAGGCTGTTGTGAGGTCAGCGGATCATGGGTTTCCCTGACCAATGTGACCACCGCGCCCATCGCCTCCAAAAGTGGCCGCAGCATCCGGGCGGTTTCCAGCGTGAGCTCGCCCTCCATGACGGGGGAGGCGGATTCCATCTGATACCACCGAGCCTCCATTTTCGCCCAGTCGCCACCGATGTGCCCGGGGTCCAAAGCCACCCTGACACCTTCGAGCGGCCGCTCAGCCGACGCCGGGGCGGGCATTTCCGACATTTTCCGCCAATACCGCTCGGCGGCATTCGGCTTGGATTCCTTGGCGAATCTCAGTTCGAACCGCGGCGAGGCCTCGACGGCGGTGGACATGCGGATCAAGGCCCGGTCCGGCCGTTGTTCCACCGTGCTCCAAAACGACGTCCCATCCGTCAGGACTTTTTCCAGCAAATAACGGAAATCATCCGCCGTGATTGTTTCCTGCCAGGCCTCCAGTTTTTCCCAATCCGGCGGAGGCGCCAGCTCGGACAAATTCCAGAGCTTCCCGCTTTCCACCTGCACGCCCGCTCCGGCATTGGCCGCTTCCATCCCCGGTCCCGCGCCCGGCCCCGGCCCCGCACCGGGGTTGACGGGCGGACCGCTGGTTTCCTTTTTCCCGCACCCGACGCCCAGCGCGCCGGCCGCGAGCGCGACGCCGGCTTTTAAAATTCGGCGGCGCCCGGCGGGATTGCCATTGGACAAAACCGGCGCGGCTGCGGTATGGGCTGGGAGTGGAAGATTCATTAACAATACCGGAGGCCGCTGTGATGCGGCTCCTCTTTTTGGGAGATGTATTCGGCGAGCCCGGTCGACGCGCCATTGCGGATCGGCTCCCGGCGCTGAAAGAACGCCTGCTAGCCGACTTTGTCATCATCAATGGTGAAAATGCCGCCGCCGGCCGCGGACTGACGCCGAAGCTTTGCATCGGCCTCCTCCGCGCCGGGGCCACGGTGGTCACGCTGGGCGATCATTGCTGGGACCAAAACGAATTGATCCCCTTCATGGAAACCGAGCCACGCCTGCTCCGTCCGCTGAATTTTCCCCCAGGGTCGCCAGGCCAGGGCAGCATCGTGCTGGAAACCGACAAAGGAAAAGTCGCCGTGGTCAACGCCATGGGCCGCACTTTCACGAACCCGCCCATCGAAAATCCCTTCCTCGCGCTCGACAAGGAAATCACCGCCCTCCGCGAGCAAACGCCCATCATTCTCCTCGACTTCCACGCCGAGGCCACCAGTGAAAAAATCGCCATGGGCCGCTTCCTGGACGGGCGCGTCTCCGCCGTCATCGGCACCCACACGCACGTCCAGACCGCGGACGAAACCATCTTCCCCGGCGGCACCGCCTACCTGACAGATGCCGGCATGTGCGGGCCCATCGAAAGTGTGATCGGCAGCGAAATCCAGCCGGTCCTCCGCCGCTTCCTCACTTCCATGCCGACCCGCTTCACAGTCGCCCACGGCCCCGCCCTGATTTGCGGCGCGCTGGTCACCGTGGAAATCGCCACGGGCCGCGCGCTTTCCATCACCCGCATCCGCGAACGCTGGGACCCCGAGCCGCCGCCCGCCCCACCGTCGTCCACGCCCGCGCCATGACCCCCCGACCATGACTCAAAAAACTCCCGCCATTCCCCGTCGAAAACCCCGCTCCGCCCCCAAATCCACCCCCGCTCCCGACCCGACCGCCGACCCAGCCGCGGACGCGGCCCTCGCCCAGGCCCCGGCCGCCGCCCCCGGCCCGGCATTTTATCTCGGCATCGAGGGCGGCGGCACCCGCACCACCGCCCTCCTGACCGATTCCCAGGACCGCCTCCTCATGGAGGCCTCTTTTGACCCCGGAAATCTCAAACTCCTCTCCGACCGCGAGTTGCAGTGGCGCCTCAAGGAAATCGCCACCCGCCTCCCCTGCCCTCCTAACGCCATCAGCGCCATCGCCATAGGCCTCGCGGGCACCCGCACGGAAGCGGACCGCGACCGCATCCGCCGCGCCGCCGACCGGGTGTTTCCAAAAATCCCCTGCCTCGCCACCAACGACCTCGAAACCGCGCTCGCCGCCGCCCCGCCCATCCCCGGAGCCGAGGTCCGCGTGCTCGTTCTCAGCGGCACCGGCTCCTGCTGCTTCGGCTCCACGCCTGATGGAAAAACCTCCAAAGTCGGCGGCCGCGGCCACATCATCGGCGACCGCGGCAGTGCCACGGACATTGGCCACAAAGCCCTCCGCGCCCTCGTCGCCCAGGCGGACCGATCCGGAAAATGGCCCAAACTCGGCACCCTCATTTTCAACTCCCTGGCGATGAACGTCCCGGACGATCTCATCGATTGGTCGATCCAAGCCGACAAGTCCGACATGGCCGCCCTCGCCATCCAAGTCGTCCGCGCCGCCGCCCTCCGCGACCCCCTCGCGCGGCAACTCCTGGCGGACGCCGCCGATGCCCTCGCCACCGATGCCGCCGCCTGCGCCGCGCATCTCGTCGCGCCCACCGTGCCCGTCCAGTTCATCCTGAACGGCAGCATGTTATTGAAAAATCCCGCCTTTGCCAAAGACGTCTCCGCCCGCATCCGCGAAAAACATCCCGCCGCCAAGATCGTCCTCCTCTCCCGCTCCAGCGCCTGGGGAGCCATCGCCCTGGCAAAATCCATGCCGCCCCGGCTTTCGAAGCCTGGCAAATTCCCCGCCCAGCCCGCCGTCTCCCCCATCGCGCCCCTGACCGCCCTGCTGGACTCCCCCACCGAGCACCGGAATCCCCGCTCCACCAAGCTCGACACCATGCCCCTCGGCGAGGCTATCGACCTGATGCTCAACGAGGACCGCACCGTCCCCGACGCCATTTTGAAAGAGCGGCCCGCCATCCTGAAAGTGTTGGAGGCCATCATCCACGCCTTCGAAAACCAAGGCCACCTCTTCTACATCGGAGCCGGCACCAGCGGCCGCCTCGGCGTGCTTGACGCCAGCGAATGCCCCCCCACCTTCCGCGCCCCGCGCGAACAAGTGCAGGGCATCATCGCCGGCGGCCAACGCGCCCTCTGGTCCGCCGTCGAAGGCGCGGAGGACGACGCCGCCGCCGGTGCGGAAGCCATCCGCTTCCGCAACTTGAAATCCCCCGACGTCCTCATCGGCATCGCCGCCAGTGGCCGCACCCCCTACGTCTGGGGCGCCCTCGCCGAAGCCAAAAAACGCGGAGCCGTCACCGCCATGCTCTGCTTCAACCCGACCTTGAAAACCGTCCTGCGAGAAAATCCCGACTCCTTCCAACCCGACCACCTCATCGCCCCGGACCTCGGCCCGGAAATCCTCACAGGTTCCACCCGCCTCAAATCCGGCACCGCCACCAAGCTGATCCTCAACCTCCTCACTACCCTGGCCATGAGCCGCACCGGGAAAATCATGAGCAACCTCATGATCGATCTCAACCCCTCCAACGTGAAACTCCGCGACCGCGCGGAACGCATCGTCTCCGAACTCACCTCCGTCCCCCGTCCGGAAGCCCGCGCCGCCCTCGAAGCCTCCGGCTGGGTCATCAAAAAAGCCTGCGCGCTCCTGACTGAACATTCCACTCATTCCGGATAATCGGCCTACCTTTGGAATTTTCCCGGAATATTATCTCCCTCCTGAACGTCCATTGAACGTCCCCCGGCAAATAATCACCCCTCAACACCACCAGCATCATCATCATACCATGAAAAACATCGCCCTCCTCCTCGTCTCCTCCGCCGCCATCCTCCTTTCCAGCTGCGCCTGTCCCATGAAAAAAGAAGGCTCCTGCTGCGCCACCGGTGCCGCCCCCGCCGCCAAATGCGCCAAATGCGCCGCCGGCAAAACCATGTGCAAAGACTGCGCCGCCATGAAAAAAGGCGAAATGAAGCACGACATGAAAAAAGCCATGTAATCCCCCGGCTTCAGGGACATACCCTGAAAAACTCCAGCCGCAGCTCCCCCGGGACCTGCGGCTTTTTCATAGCCATCAAACGGGGAGAACAGGTGTCCCGCCTGTCCCACCCGGGTGTCCCACCCGGTGCCAGAGAATCGGCCGAGCGGAAGGCTCCATCCCAATTCTCTAATCCTGCCACCTCCGGCCTGGAGCATTTTAAATAATGACGTAGTCACCGTCCGACCCCGGAAAGGTTAAATCTTTGTAGCCATAGTCACCCGCTAATTTCCAGCTCCGGAGGAGCGACATCCGGCTTCCCCGGGGTAGAATAGGCCGCTCCTCCGGAGCTCGATCATTTTTCGCATGTCGGTGACTATAAAGATTCCGGCCCTCCGGGCCCAATATTGCAGAGGTTTGGCGGCGGCGGCATTATTTAAACTGTTCTAGCGTGGATTGCCTATTTCCGAATTTCCAGATTTCCAAATTTCCAAATTTCCCAATTTCCCAATTTTTCCCCGCCCTCACTTATCCTCGGAAAACCCACTCGCGATCAGCGCCTCATACCAATTCCAGCTGAGTATCGGTAAATTCAGCACCCTGCCTTTGGAGACCGCCACGCATTCATTGGCTGTATTCATGATTCATCATTCCATTCACAAATCCGGCTGGATTACGCCAACGGCGTTGGGGATTTTAGCCTGGGGTTGCCGTGGCAACGGCTACCCCGGGAGGTGGCCATAACGTATTTTGAACCGCAACGCGGTTCCGGAAATGGGCCAATCCAGGATGTTTCACGGACTGGGGTGCAGGGTGCCATGGGAGCCGGGGATCCTGAACCCCGTCAGGGTTCGGGATTTCGCCGGTGAAAGACCTGGGGTAGCCGACCACGGTCGGCAACCCCAGGCTAACATCCCCAACGCCCTTGGCGTAATCCGGAACCGGCAAAAGCCGGCAGGATTTATCCTGCAGTCGTTAGTGAAAAGATTTTGCGCAAGGCAGTGGCGCTGGGAAAGCGTGTTTGGAATTTACCGATTCCCAGCAGGAATTGGTATCATTCGGCGCCATGAAAGCCAGGCACCAACGCTCTAGTCTGGTCTGGCAGCTCGCCGGTGGCCTGAAGGGCCAATCCATGACAGCCTGGGGCCAAAGCCCCAGGACCGATCCAAGCTGAAAACCGGAAGGGCTGAAGGCCCGTTCCATGACTCACGAAGCGGGCAGCAATGCGTAACTTGGCTTAACTTGGATGAGCCCGGGGAGCAAAAGGCCCGACTCCGGGGTCCACCTCTAACGTTTGCTATGTCATTCCGCTTCCCATACAAGAATTTCTGAAGTGCGAACGAAAACTCCGAACCTGAACGAACTTGATGCAAGGTAAATCTCGAATCCGCAATCCAGGGTTTTCTGAAGAGCCTTGATCAAATTCGCTGACACCGGTTCTGACGAGTCAAAAACCAGCGTAAGGCGTTTGGAATCCGCCTTCAAAGCCGCCACGGAAAAAAGCGCCATACCATCCTTGGTTTTGTGTTCT